>JBILXQ010000140.1:0-6719 GCA_044378375.1 Planctomycetota bacterium | reverse complement strand
CGTGAGGGCAACTTCTGGATCTCGTTGAATCTGGGCTTCACCGACCCCAAGTGGTGGCATGGACGCGCTCTGGCTCCGTACCGCGGTTGGGTGGCCCGCATCGGCGCAGATGGAGTCATGGAGCCGTGGGCGACGGGCTTCCGCAGTCCTGCGGGCATCGGCTTCGGTCCCAAGAACACCTTGCTGGTGACGGACAATCAAGGCGACTGGGTTCCTGTCTGCCCTTTGATTGTCGTCGAAAAGGGCGGCTTTCACGGAGCGCCCGCGGGTTTGGAATGGCGTGAGGATTTCGCTGCTACGCGCACAGTACCGAGCATCACCTCTCCCGTAGATGTGCCGCGTGTCCGCCCCGCTTTGTGGATGCCATACAAGTGGACCCGTTCTACCGGCAACATGGTCATGGCCCCCAAGGGGTTTGCACCGTGGGGCGAGCAAGTGGTCTTGGCCGAGCTGACCAACGGCATGGTGCTGCGCGCGGATCTCGAGCAAGTACAAGACGTCTGGCAGGGCGCCGTCTTCGTGATGCGCACGAATGTGGGCTCGGCAGTGCGCGCGCTCTTTGCTGATGAGCGCACGCTGCTCTTGGGGTTGACCAACCGCGGTTGGGGTGGTTTGCCGCCTGGCCACGGCTTGGCGCGTGTGCGTCGCACGGCGGAAACACCGCTTGAGATCATCAAGGTTGCCGCGCAAGACGATGGCTTCGCGCTGGCTTTCAATGGGCCGCTCGCACAAGCATTGCAACCTGCGCAGGTGTCCGTCGAGCTGTATCGCTACGACTGGTTCTGGGAGTATGGTTCCCCCGAGCGTGACACGCACCGGGTGGAGGTTACGCAAGTGGAGTGCAGTGACGACCGCACACGCGTGCGCATTCGTGCACCCGAGATCGAGCCCGGTTGGGTGGCGCGCGTGGTCCTTTCGGATGTGCGCAGCAGCGATGGGCGGACGTTGCTCCATGATGAGTTCGCCTACACCATCAATGAGTTGCCAGGTCGCCCGCAAAGCGGAGCCCATGTCGCCCGTACGGCGCCGCCGCCCACTCCCAAGGAGTCGCGCGACGAAGGCTGGCTGCGTTTGACGTGGAGTGATGCCACGCAGATGTTTGTCACAGGCGGCTTCCGCTTGGTGCAGGCCGAGCTGGCCCCTGACGATCCCACTCAGTTCGCGGTAAAAGAAGGCTGGAACGCCTTGGTTAACACCGCCGAGCCACGGCTCGACCCGTACACCACGAAGGCCTCCTTTGGTGATGGCGTCTACAAGGTCGATGTCATGTTGCCCAAGGATGGCGTTGCCCAACTCCGCGTAATGGAACGCTATGCGCTTGAGTTGCGCGCTCCGACCGATCTCGCACGAACGTCGATGTGGACATTTGGGGCGCTCCCAGCTCATGGCGAGACGGCCATGCGCAAGCCAGCTCTGGCCACATGGCGCGGGCTGGGCCAATGGCATGAGGTGACGCTGGACTTCCGCGCTCCGCGCTTCGATGCTTCTGGTGCCAAGGTCCAGAACGCGCGCTTTGTGCGTGTGCTGATCGATGATGTGCTGGTGCATGAGAATGTGGAATTCCCGCAGCCCGTTGCAGGTGCGCCGCAGAATGAGGTAGCGCGTGCGCCGTTCTGCATTGCACCGCTGACAGCACCTATCGGGATCGCAGACATTCAAGTGCAGTCCCTGGCCGTGGAAAGACCGACTGGCGTGGACCTTCTGGCTGCGCATGAAGGAGAGAGCACGGACGCGGCGCCGCAGTCGAGTTGTGAAGACGGTGTGTTGCGCACGAAAGGTGCGCGTGGTGTGTTTCAGATTGCCGAGACCACTCCGCGCGAGTTGCGCCTGCGCGCCAAGTTGAACCAAGGCGGTTGGGCTCAACTATGGTTGCGGCGCAACCAATCCGCTACGGGCGTGGTAACGGGACGAGCGATTCGCTTGGCGAACTCGCATCCGGAACCTGGCCGCACTGGCTCTATTGTCGGACGCACCATGATCAAAGTGGACTTGCTGCCGGACGACACCTGGTTCGACTTGCGCGTGTCCTTGACAGATGAATCCGGTGGCGTGCGCACCAAAGTCTGGGTCAACGATGCCTTGGTGCAAGATGATTTGGATCCGGTACCTCTGCCTGCAGGCGCTTTGGTGCTGGAGCACGGCTCTGAGGGGACGTTACTGGAAGTACAGGACTTTCAGTCCCTGGACGGCTAGAGGTCCGGTCCCCCGCTCGAGTGCGTCTTTCGCGGCGCGTGCCGTACGGCGAGCAGCGCATGGGCTGCGCGGTGCGCTGTTGTAGATTGTTCGTGCTTCCGGTCCGCTGGCGGGTGCTTGTAGGCACGCGCTGGCGTACCAACGATCGTCTTAGTGAGGCTTTGATCATGCAACGTTTTGCGTCTGTGCTTCTGTCCGTGATCGCACTGTCGACTGTGGTTTTGTCAGGTAGTGCGCAGGCAGGGGGCAACTCCACCTCCTCGATCGACCGTCCCGGCAGCTTGTTGGTGTTTCCCTACTTCAGCAACGCTGGAGCTAGTAACACCTTCATCACCGTGACCAACACCAATCCTGACTCTCTTGGAACGGTGGATGTCGAGTTCGTCTACATCAACGGCCAGGATTGCCTTGAGTTCAACCGTACGCGGCGCTTAACACCCAATGACACCATCACCGTGGCAAGCAAACTGGACAACCCGGATGATGAGCGCGGGTATGTCTATGTCTTCGCGAAGAGCCCGCTGACAGGTGCAGCGATTTCATGGAACTGGCTGGAGGGGGACTCCATCATCGCCTCTGCCGGTGACTTGCTGCTGACAAACGTCTCGCCCGTGGTGTACGCAGCGATGGCACCGCAAGGTGTGCCCACAGATCTCGACGCGGACGGCATCCGTGACATGAACGGCATGGAGTACGCGAGCAACCCTGATGAACTGCATATCCCGCGCTTCATCGCCACTGCGGGCTCGAGCCTGATCTTCCTTGGTTTCACAGGAGCGAGCTTCACCACGGTGGTGAACTATGTGGCTTACAACGACAACGAGGAGGCATTCTCTGGTCAGGTGACCTTTGACTGCTGGGACATTCGTCGTCTCAACGCGATCTCGGGCATCTTCACCGACAGCTTCTTGGAGAGCACCAACCACGATATCGGCGAAACAGGTGTCTTGGGCAAAGAGACGGGCTGGATGCGCTTGAATAGCGTGATGGCCTACTCCAGTGCCGCTCAGCAGGTCAACCCGGCCTTCCTCGCGGTGCGTGTGGACTCGTCGTTGTATGCGACCCTGCCCTACGGTTTGGGTGAGAATCGCAACGGGGATCTGCTAGTGCTCGGTCCGTTCCCGGACATGAACTGAGGGGCCGGGTAGAGGCCCGTTAGCGCGCAGTGTCGCGCCAACGATCCAAGGCTACGGCAATCAAGATGATGGCGCCGATCAGCACCTTTTGGAGCGGGTCGGCGACCTCTGCATAGACACACGCACTGCGCAAGGTGGTCATCAGCAAGGCGCCGAGCATAGATCCGGCAATGCTTCCGCGACCGCCGGCTAGGGAGCCACCACCCAGCACGACAGCTGCGATGACATCCAGCTCGTAGCCGACCGCTGAGCTGGGATTGCCTTGCGCGCTAAGATTGTTGAACTCCAGCACACCGGCGAGTGCTGCAAAGCAGCCCATGAGTGCGTAGACCGCGATTTTGGTGCTGGTGATGGGCACACCGCACAAGCGGGCCGCTGCTTCGTTCGAGCCGATGGCATAGATGCGTCGACCAAAGATCGTGTAGCGCAACACGCCCGCAAGCAGGAGCGCCAAGGCCAACACCCAGACGACGCCGCTGGCGACGGGCAGCCATGAGCTGGCTCCAGGTGGGTCAAGCAAACTGGACAGCCACTCAGGCGCCTCAGCCGAGATCTTCTTTTGACTCGAGACGGCTTCAGCTGCGCCACGCCACGCCAGCATGGTGCCAAGTGTGGCGATGAACGGGACCAAACGGCCCCATGTGACCAGCAAGCCGTGCATAGCCCCTGCGCACAATCCTACGCTCAAGGTCAGCGCCAGAGCGGATACCGGGCTATGCCCCACGGACAAGCTCTTGGCCATGACCACCGAGCACAGTGCCAACAGCGAGCCCACCGCCAAATCGATACCGCCGGCTGCGATGACGAGCGTCATGCCCAGCGCGCCGGTGGCGACGATGGCTGTTTGCTTCAACACCAAGGCTGCGCGTGCCGTCGAAGCGAACGAGGCATCGGGCTTGTACACCAAGCCCCACAGCACGGCGGCACTGACGACGAGGATGAGACCCAATAGAGGCGCCAAGATCGGGCTTGAATGACGCCAGAGAGAGGTCGTACGGCTTGTGCTCACAGCTAGTTCACTGCTCCTCTCGCAATCCTTGGGCTGCCGCCGCGCAGGCGAGAATGGAATCAGCGTTCCATTCGTGCGTGGGGCGGATGTCAACGATTGCTCCGCGCGACACAACCGCGATGCGGTCACACCACTGCAACAGCTCGTTGGTGTCGGAACTGGCAACCAACACACCTTGGCCTTGTGCGGCTCTGGAGCGCACGGCCTGGTAGATGTCGGCCTTGGCGGCCACATCGATGCCGCGCGTGGGATCATCCAGCAGCCATAGCTTGGCGTGCATGTGCAACAGACGAGCTAGAGCCAGCTTCTGTTGATTGCCACCGGAGAGCGTTTGCGCTGTAGCTCGGAGCGATACGAGTTTGGCTCCGACCACGGAAGTGCAGGCGCGCACGGCTTGCTGGCGCGATTCGCTGCGCAGGACGCCAGCGTAGGCTTCCTGTTGCGGACGGCTGAGGGTGACTTCGTCGATGATGGGGATCGTCAAGCACAGGCCATCGCGCTTGCGATCCTCAGCCACAAGGCCGACGCCGTGTTGCGCGGAATGATGCGGATTGCGGGCCACTTCTACACCATCCAGCGTGGCGCTGCCTTGGTCATGAGGCACCGCGCCAACGATGGCCCGCAGGAGTCTGGACCTCCCGCTGCCCACGAGTCCAGCTAGGCCAACAATCTCGCCGTGATGAACGGTCAAGTTGACGGGCTGGCGGTAGTGGCGTGGCCTGAAGTCACGCAGTACGAGCAGTTCGCGCTGCGTGCAGGTGCTGGGTTGCGTCTCGGCGCTGCGCAGCGTCCGGCCGCTCATGTCGTGGACCAATTGCTCGGCGCTGACGCCGCGCGTGTGTCGTGCCACTACGGCGCCATCGCGCAAGACCGTCAAGTCATCTGCCACACGCAGCACTTCGTCCAAATGATGGCCGATCCATACCAAGGCCAGGCCTTGCGCACGCAATCCATCCACGAGGTGCAACAGACGTTGTTTGTCGTGCTGTTCGAGGGAACTGGTCGGTTCATCCAGTAGAAGCACACGCACATCGCTGGCCAAAGCGCGTGCGATTTCGACAACTTGCTGCAGGGCTGTCGGTAGCTCGCCAGCGAGTTGGTGCAACGGCAGTTCGGCGCGGCCCAGGCGCTGCAGTGCTGCGCGCGCACGCGCCTGATCGTGCTCTTGCTGGAGCAGGCCGAAGCGCCGTGTCTCGCTTCCTAGCACGATGTTCGCGGCCACAGACAGATGCGGCGCGACCGACAACTCTTGATGGATCATCGATACGCCGAGCGCGCGAGCTTCGGCTGGATTCCGCGGCGCGTAGGGCTGCCCTGCGAGCGTCAGTGTGCCCTCATCCGGTTGATCGGCCCCGGCCAACACGCGCGCCAGCGTAGATTTGCCGGCGCCGTTGGCCCCAACCAAGGCGTGTACGCGTCCTGCTTGCAGTGTCACTGCGACACCTTGCAATGCAGTCACGGCACCAAAGCGGCGCACCACACTACTTGCGCGCAACATCATGCTCTTCGTCCTGCAGAGCCGGCGCTACGGTTGCTCAAGAGGGAACAACAGGGCGCGGATCTCAGGCGTGTCCATGTTCGTCGGTGTTGCCAATGCTTGACGCGTGCGCACACGTCGCTCCACCGTCTTGCCGCTCAGGACAGCGTGCATGATCTTCACCGATTCATAGCCCATGCCCACCGGGTCTTGCACCACTGTGCCTTCGAGCAGTTGCTGCTTGAGTCCTGCGACAATCTTGGTGCCAGAGTCAAAGCCGAGAACGATCATGCGTTCGTGCAGCTTGCGTGTGTCGCGCTCAAGCACGGTAAGAAAACCGGACGTACACGGTTCATTCGAACAGAATACGCCGTCCAGTTCGCCTCCCATGGTGGCCAACACCGACTCGGCCACCTCGACCGCCTTGGACTCGTCAGGGCCACCGTACCGATCACTCAACACCACGCGGATGTCGGGCCATTGGCGGATCTCCTCCAAGAATGCGCGTTCACGCTGCTCGGTGCTTTCGCTGCCTACCATGTAGGGGAAGACCCACACGCGGCCCTTGCCGCCTAAAAGCCGGGCCATCTCGCGCGCTGCCAAGCGACCACCTTCTGCATTGTCGGTGGCCACATAGGACGCAAAGGGCGCGATGTCATCAGCGAGACCCGAGTCGAAGAGGACTACGGGTGTGCCTCCTGCTACGGCACTGCGCACAGGCTTCACTAGCGCCTTGGCATCCAACGGCGAGAGCAAGATGCCGCTGTAGCGCTCTGCTAGAAAGGTCTCAAGTACCGAGATCTGCGCGCCGGCATCTCCTTCTCCCGCCGGCCCTTTCCAGATGATCTCCAGATCCGCCAACTCGGCATCGGCACGACGCGCACCTTTCTCCACCGACTTCCAG
>JBILXQ010000139.1:0-6735 GCA_044378375.1 Planctomycetota bacterium | reverse complement strand
GCTGCCCGAGACATTGCCGGTCAGCTCAAGCTTGTTGTTACGGATGTTGTTGACCGTGCTGGCGCCCTTGGCCCAGATCAAGCGACCAATCGTGCCGCCATCGTTGTAGTCCGCACCAACAATGTTGAGGCCGTCGATCGTGTACGAGCCAACGTTCGCCTCGACCGTAATCGCCGTCGAGCTCGCGCTCGCGACGATGCTGGCCTCGCTTGCGCGAGTGCCCTTGGCGTTGTTCAGGCCCGCGTTCGGTCCGACGAGGCTGACGTTCTTACCGTTGACAGCCACGCTACCCGAGTAGGTGCCAGCGCCGATGTTGACGATATCGCCCGAAGTGGCGGCATCGACGCCGCGCTGGACCGAGCCGGAGTTCGAGGTGACATACAGCTCGCCAGCCTTGACACGCACGAGGCCCAAGGCCGCCGTGTCGAGCTTGTGGACGATCTTGTCTTCGACTGCGAGGCCTTCGGCCGCGCTGTCGACCGTGCCGCCGACACCGAAGCTCGCGCCAATGGCGTTGAGGTTGCGGTCCGAGGTGGTCAGCGCGACGTAGTTGCCGGTCTGGCCGCTGAACGCCAGATCACCAAGGCTGCCGCCGACGATCGGATCGTAGGTGAGCGACGCGGGCTGCGAGATGCTCACGCCCGTCGCGCCGCCCGACAGCGCCACGCCGCTGCCAATGGCCAATTGCACGTTGCGCTTGTTGACCAGCGGAGCCGGGTTGCTAGAGGTCCACGCCGAGCTGTCGAGGAGCCCGAAGCCGGTCCCGCTCGCGTTCACGCTGAATGTCGTCCCCGCAACCACGAGGTGCGCACCCGTGCTGGCGGTGCCGAAGGCCGAGTCCGCACCCGCGCCGGTGGCGACGGTCGCCACGTTGCGCAGCATCACGCCGTAGTTGACGTTGCTGACCGAACCACCCGTGACCTGGGTGAAATGGTCGGTACCGGCCGTGTTGCGGCCGTTATCCAATGCCCAGCCCCAATAGCCGAAGCCCGTCGTCGCCGGATCCAAGCCTGCGCCGTCGATCGTGTTGTTCGTGAACGTGAAGTACTCGGGCGTGGCCACGAGCGGCAGCAAGTTCTGGTTCGTGAAGTTCTGCAGCATCGCCACGTTGGCGAGCATCACGCCGAACCATTCTGTGCGGCTGGCCTCGGCCACGGCCGTGATCGTGTTGTTCGACACGGCGTACGGCGTCGCGCGATAGAGGTTGAACCAAATGCCCCACTGGCGTACCGCCAGCGAGTTACCGGAAATCACCTTGTACGCAGCCGAGCTGCGGTTCTCGATGCGGCAATCACCCACGAAGATGCCGTAACGCGCGTTGGTGACGACGTTGTCCGTCACACCGGCGAAACCGCTCTGCCGGATGTCGATGCCGATATTGCAGTTCTGGCACAGGTTGTCCGTGACCAGGTTGTTGTTGGCGAATGTGCCGGACGCCACCGAGTTCGTCGGGAATTGGTTGGTCGCCTGCTGCAAACGGAGCGCAGCAGCCGCCACGTTGCGCACGATGTTGTGCTCAATGAGCGTATTGCTGAGGCCGTTCAGGCTGCAGAACACGCCGCGCAGGGCATCGATAGAAGCGCCCGGGAACGCCGGATCCGTCGCGCCCGCGTCCGGCAAGGCCGTGTTGTCGCCATCAACGGTGAAGCCGCGGAAGGTGACGCCTGAGGCCGACACCGTCACAATGTTGCCAGCGGCGGCGTTCGAAGTGGCCGGGACGATGGACGCCTCGGCGACACGCACCCCGCCGTTCGGCGAGACGTTCCAGTTCGGACCGCGCACATCCATAGCACGCGCGATCGTGACGGCTTCGGCGTAGGTACCAGCAGCCACATTGACCGTGCCGCCCGTGCCCACTGCGTTGATCGCGCCCTGCACTGTGGCGAACGCATCGCAGCCCACGGCCACTGCCGGGCCGGCACCGTCCGGGTCCGCACCCGTGGCCACCGAGGACCAGTCATCATCCGCGTACACCACGCTGGATGTGGCCGATCCCACAACCGTCACGCTGATGGTGCAGGTGTTCGTGTTGCCAGCCACATCGGTGGCTGTCAGCGTCACGGTCGTCGTGCCCGGAACCACGGTCGTCGTCGCAGCGGGCGACTGGGTGACCGTAACGGTGCCGACACAGTTGTCGTCAGTGGTTGCGAGAGTCGTCAGGTCGCCGAGCAGACCGCTGCACGGGGAAGTCAGCGTGACCGTGCTGGTGCCCGGGCAGCTGATCGTCGGCGGCGTGAGATCCGCCACGGTCAAGGTCGTTGTACAGGTCGAGGCGTTGAGCGACTGGTCGGTCACCGTGACGGTGATCGTGTGCGTGCCAACACCGAGCGCTGCACCAACAGCAGGCGATTGCGTCACAACGAGCGCACCCACGGCGCTGCAGTTATCCGCCGCGACCAAGCCCGCCGTAAATGCAGGAACGGTACCGAAGCAGGTACCGTCCGCGCTGACCGTCTGAGCTGTCGCACAGGTCGTGATGCTCGGGGCCGTCACATCGTTGACCTGGAAGGTCGCTGTGCAGGTGGAGGTGTTACCCGCGGCATCCGCTACGGTCAGGACGATGGAGTTGGCGCCCTTCGGCAAAGCAGTGCCGACAACCGGCGATTGGGTCACGATCAGCGCGTTAGCGGCCGTGATGTTGTCCGTCGCCACGACACCTGCGGTGAAGTCCGGCACCGTTGCCGTGCACGAGGCACCGGCGTTCGCGGATTGCGTCGGACCACACGAGGAGATGTCTGGGCCCGTCGTGTCGACGCCCGTGAAGCTCGTCGTGCACGAGGCGGTGTTGCCTGCGGCGTCCGCGACGGTGACCGTGACGCTCGTCACGCCCAAGCCGACGACCGTACCCGCAGCAGGGCTCTGCGTGCGCGTCGTGACACCACAGTTGTCCGTAGCTGTCGCCGAAGCGGTGAAGTCCGGCAAGGCCACCGTACCGGTGGGACCCACCGACAGGGTCTGGGCCGGCGCGCAGGCCGAAATCGTCGGCACGCGGAAGTCGTGCACCGTGAAGGTCGTCGTGCAGCTCGCCGTGTTACCCGCGGCGTCTGCGGCCGTCAGGGTCACCACGTGCACACCCGCCAGGAGCTGCGAGCTCGGGGCCGGGCTCTGCGTCACCGAAACGACGCCACAGTTGTCCGAGACCGTCAGCGACGCCGTCAAGTCAGGCAAGGTCGCGAGGCAGCTCGTGTTCGAGTTCGCCTTCAGCTCAGGCGCGCAGTCATCAATCACCGGTGCTTGCGTATCGACCCCCGCCGTAACCGTCACCGATGCGCCCCCCGACGCACCGAGCGAATCCAGGACGGTGACTGTGTAGGTACCGGCCGCAAGACCGCTGAGGTCTTCTGTGGTGGCACCGTTGGACCATGTGAAGGAGTAGGGCGCCGTGCCGCCGGACACCGTCAGGTCGATGGAGCCGTTGGAACCGCCGGGGCAGGTCGGCGCAACAGCCGAACCCGTGACACCGAGATCCAGCGCGCTTGCGCTAGCAGGCTCTGCATGCGCGGCTGCTGCACCAAAGCAGAGAGACAAAAGCCAAGTTGCCAACACGCGAGTGCGTCCCGGTTGAGACGTGCTCGTGGTTGTCGAAGCGGAGAGGAATCGCGTGAGGAAGCGTTCGTTCTTCATGGTGATTTTGGCTGAATCTCGAGATCGACTCAGACCTCCACGTCAAGCGCATAGGTGCGTTTGGTGCTGTCGTATCCCTGATTAGGGAATGCGTCGGCACAGGAGTTCTGGGGCGAGGGGTTCTGGTTCTTACTGCATCGCGGAGCGGGGGCTCCGCGTTGGGCTGTTTCGGGCGTAACGAGGGTGTGCCCTCAGAGATTCTGAAGCCACTGCCTTGAAAGTAACCGATTTTTCAAAATGCAAGTTGTTAGAAAATGAACAAGAAGCGTGCGCGGCTAGGCATAATCGACTAACTCACGTACTTACAAAGCGTTAGCGCAGCTCAGACCCCATGTACAGGAAGCCTGAGCCGCCTTCCGCTCCCGAGTCTCAGGGAACCCAAACAACGCCCACTGCGTTGCTCAAATTCGAGCCCGTTCCGCAAGGTCCAATCGCGTTGCGGTACCAAACTTGGTACTGGCGCGCGGCTCCCAGGGTCGGCACGGCGCCGCGCACGGAAATGGTCGGTTCCCCTGCGATCGGGTAGCTCGCGCTCGAGCTAGCCGCGACGCGCGTCTTCAAGCGCACAATGCCGCCTGCCAAACAGAGTCGACCGTCCTTAAAGGGCGTTGCCGTGGCGTTGTTGCCTTGGAAGAACAAGGCCGAAGAGGCGCCCGACCCGGCTTGGGGCAGGCCCACCACTGTCAGGACCAGCTGATCGGCAGATACCTGCGTGCGGCCAGCACCCGTCAGCACGGCCCCCACGCCTGTCGAGTTGCGACAACCGCCCACCGGCGAGTTGTTCCCACAGGGACAGCCCGTGTCGCCGAAGCAGAACGGCGTACCTCCGTCGAGCTCGCACGCGTCCAGACGACCATTCGCGTTGAGGTCCGTGGCCGTACCGGCCGCCAGATCGCACGAGTCCGGGATGGTGTTGCTGTTGCAGTCCGGCGCACCGGCGGCAATGGCACAGGCATCCCCAAGGTTGTCCTGGTCACAGTCTGCCTGCGTCGGGTTCGCTACGGAGGCGCAGTTGTCGCACGCATCGCCTAGGCCGTCATTGTCGGCGTCGGCTTGGGCAGGGTTCGCGAGCTGATCGCAGTTGTCGACACAGTCCGCGAGACCATCGTTGTCCGTGTCGACGTCCGCCACGCCACAACCGCATGTGCCCGGCGAAGTCTTCGCCGAGTCGTTCGGGCAGCCGTCGTTGCAGTCTGCGACGCCATCGCCGTCTGCATCGACATCCGCCACGCCGCAGCCGCAAGCGCCAGGTGAAGTCTTCGCCGCATCATTCGGGCAGCCGTCGTTGCAGTCCGCAACACCGTCGCCATCTGCATCCGTGTCGGCTACGTCGCAACCACATGCACCAGCGCTGGTCTTCAGCGGATCGTTCGGGCAACCGTCGACACAGTCAAGTGTGCCGTCGTTGTCCGTGTCGATGTCAGCCACACCACAGCCGCAAGCGCCAGGTGAAGTCTTCGCCGCATCGTTCGGGCAGCCGTCATCGCAGTCAGCGACACCGTCGCCGTCTGCATCGGTATCCGCCACGCCGCAGCCGCAAGCGCCTGCGCTGGTCTTGAGCGGATCGTTCGGGCAACCGTCGACACAGTCGAGCGTGCCGTCGTTGTCCGTGTCCAGATCAGCCACACCACAACCGCAAGCGCCAGGTGAAGTCTTCGCCGCATCGTTCGGGCAACCGTCATTGCAGTCAGCAACACCGTCGCCATCTGCATCCGTGTCGGCTACTTCGCAGCCGCACGCACCGGCACTAGTCTTCAGAGGATCATTCGGGCAACCATCGACACAGTCGAGTGTGCCGTCGTTGTCCGTGTCGATGTCAGCCACGCCACAGCCGCACGCACCGGGCGCGGTCTTCGCCGAGTCGTTCGGGCAGCCATCGTTGCAGTCCGCGACACCGTCGCCGTCTGCATCAACATCAGCCACGCCGCAGCCACACGCACCAGCGCTGGTCTTGAGCGGATCGTTCGGGCAACCGTCGACACAGTCGAGTGTGCCGTCGTTGTCCGTATCGACATCAGGCACGCCACAGCCGCAAGCGCCAGGCGATGTCTTCGCCGCATCGTTCGGGCAGCCGTCGTTGCAGTCAGCAACACCGTCGCCATCTGCATCCGTGTCGGCTACGTCGCAGCCGCACGCACCGGCACTGGTCTTGAGCGGATCATTCGGGCAACCGTCGACACAGTCGAGTGTGCCGTCGTTGTCCGTGTCCAGATCAGCCACACCACAGCCGCAAGCGCCAGGTGAAGTCTTCGCCGCATCGTTCGGGCAGCCGTCATTGCAGTCAGCAACACCGTCGCCATCTGCATCCGTGTCGGCTACGTCGCAGCCGCACGCACCGGTACTGGTCTTCAGCGGATCATTCGGGCAACCGTCGACACAGTCGAGTGTGCCGTCGTTGTCCGTGTCCAGATCAGCCACACCACAGCCGCAAGCGCCAGGTGAAGTCTTCGCTGCGTCATTCGGACAGCCGTCATTGCAGTCAGCAACACCGTCGCCGTCTGCATCGGCATCGGCCACACCGCAGCCGCACGCACCAGCGCTGGTCTTCAGCGGATCGTTCGGGCAACCGTCATTGCAGTCAGCGACACCGTCGCCGTCTGCATCAGCATCAGCCACGCCGCAGCCGCACGCACCAGCGCTGGTCTTGAGCGGATCGTTCGGGCAACCGTCGACACAGTCAAGTGTGCCGTCGTTGTCCGTATCTACATCCGCAACACCGCAACCACACGTGCCCGGAGAAGTCTTCGCCGCGTCGTTCGGGCAACCGTCATTGCAGTCTGCGACACCGTCGCCGTCTGCATCCGTATCGGCCACACCGCAGCCACACGCACCGGCACTGGTCTTCAGCGGATCGTTCGGGCAACCGTCAAGACAGTCGAGCGTGCCGTCGTTGTCCGTGTCGATGTCCGCAACACCGCAGCCGCACGCACCCGGCGAAGTCTTCGCAGCGTCGTTCGGACAGCCGTCATTGCAATCAGCAACACCGTCGCCATCTGCATCCGTGTCGGCTACGTCGCAACCACATGCACCAGCGCTCGTCTTCAGCGGATCGTTCGGGCAACCATCGACACAGTCGAGCGTGCCGTCGTTATCCGTGTCCACATCAGCAAC
>JBILXQ010000138.1:0-6750 GCA_044378375.1 Planctomycetota bacterium | reverse complement strand
GCACTGGCTGCGACCGTGACCGGTGGTAGCGTGAGTCTGCCTAGCAGCGTGGCCGCAGGTACGATGCTGACCTTGACCAACGGCGACGCGGCCTCGTTCGTGTTGCAGGTCAGCGGTCCGCGTGCCTACACCGCGACGATCGCGAGTGGTGCCTTCTCCGTCGTCGGCTTCGTCGTGCCCGGCGTGTACACGCTGACGACCAGCAGTGGTGCTGCGGCGACGGTCACGGTTACCCCAGGCAGCTACTCGAGCGCTGAAGGCCTCAACCAAAACGGTCAGATGTACCGCTTTGCTGTCACACGTCAGGTAGGCGGCACGGGTGATGCGATTGCGCGCCAACTGCGCTTTGTGGACTGGGCCGGCAACACCACGATGGTGGCACTGCCGACGTTGCTGCTGCCGAGCACGGCCACGGGCACGCCCTTCTGCTTTGGCGATGGTTCGGGCACTGCGTGTCCTTGCGGCAACGCCTCGGCCGTGGGAGCTCAAGAGGGTTGCCTCAACTCGCTTGCCACCGCGGGTCGCTTGCGCGGCACGGGCTTGGCGAGCCTTGCGGCCGATACGTTCGTGCTTCAGGGGACCGGCATGGCAAACAGCTCGGCGCTGTACTTCCAAGGCACGACGCAGGCGAACACCGGCTTGGGTACGGCGTTCGGCGATGGTTTGCGTTGCGCTGGTGGCTCGGTGGTGCGCTTGGGCACCAAGACCAATGCAGCCGGTGTGTCGTCCTTCCCGGGCGCTGCGGACGGGTCCGTCTCGGTGCGTGGCGGTGTGCCTGCAGGCGCGACGCGCACCTACCAGGTCTGGTATCGCAACGCAGCCGCCTTCTGTGCGGCCGAGACCTTCAATCTCACGAACGGTTTGTCGGTCGTGTGGACTCCGTGAGCCTCGGCTGAAGGCCGAAGAGCAGGTTGGTCCGCCTAGGGGCGCGTCTTACACTCCTAGGCATGATCGCTGCCCTGTTGCTTGCTGCTCCGCAGTCCTCGTTGTTCGAGGACATCTCTGCGCGTGCCTTGCCGGGAGTTGTCACTGCGTATGGCGGGGTGGAGAAGGATTGGATCGCCGAGGTGAATGGCGGCGGGCTGTTGCTGGGTGATTGGTCCGGCGATGGCGTTTTGGATTTGGTGGTGGTCGATGGCTCGACCGTGGCCCGCGCAGAGGCGCAGGAGCCGGGGCGGCCCGCACGGTGCTTCTTGGGCAAAGGTGATGGCACGTTCCAACCCGGTGGAGCGCGCTGGGCTTTGCCCGAGTTGCGCTTCGGTTCAGGTGGCGCGTCAGGAGATCTTGACAACGATGGTCGCCTTGACTTGGTGCTGTGCGAGCTAGGTCAAGTACGCGTCGTGCTGAACACCACAGAGGGTTTCAAGGAGCACGTGCGCTTGGGGGCTGTTGGTGACTGGGCCACGAGCGCGGCGCTGTTCGATGCGGATCGCGACGGGATCTTGGATCTTTATGTCGTGCGCTACCTCGACTTCTCCACGCAGGCCGTGAAGAGCCGGACGACGGGCGCCTGTACCTGGAAAGGCCATGCGGTCATGTGCGGGCCTGAAGGGCTCACGCCGCAGAGCGATCGTTACTACAAAGGTGTGGGTGACGGCAGCTTTGTTGAGCGCACCAAGGAAAGCGGGATCGCTGTGCAAGTGCCGAGCTTTGGCTTGGGGGTGATGACGCTGGACTACGATGCGGATGGCGACACGGATCTGTTCGTGGCCAATGACTCGATGCCCAACTTCTTGTGGGAGAACAACGGCCAAGGCGTCTTCAAGGATGTGGCCTTTGCACGCGGCGTGTCGCATGACGCGAATGGCCGTGAGATGGCTGCCATGGGCATCGCTTGTGGTGATGTGAACGGTGACTTGCGCGAGGACCTGTATGTCACGGTCTTCAGCGGCGAAGCAACACCACTGTATTGCTCGGCTAAGAGCGGTGGCTACCGCGAACGCAGCATGGCGGCCGGACTTGCGGGGCCCAGCATGCCGCTCCTCGGTTGGGGCACGGCGATGCATGACTGGGATCTGGATGGTGATCTCGACTTGGCGGTGTTCAACGGCCATGTGTACCCGCAGGCCGATCAACCCGGCACCGATACCAGCTATGCGCAACGTTCGCAGCTGTTGCTGAATGACGGCAAGATGCGCTTTGTGGAGTCCAAACTGCTGGACACGCCGCGCGTGTCACGCGCCTGTGTGTCAGGAGATCTTGACAACAACGGGACCGTCGACTTGGTCGCCTTGCGTTTGGATGGTCCGGTGGATGTGCTGCTCAATCGCGCGGTTCAAGATGGTCAACACCGCGCGCTGCGTGTGCAGGCCAAGCGTCGTATCTCGGATGGCGTGCGGGTCGATGCACTTGGTGCGCGTGTGTTGGTGACTGCTGGCGATGTGACGCGCGCTGCCGAGGTTCGCACCAGTGGCGGTTATCAGGCTGCTGTGCCGGCGCAAGTGCACTTTGGCTTGGGCGCAACCAGCGTGGTCGAGCGCGTGGAAGTCCGCTTTTTGTCGGGGCGCACGAGTGTGGTCGAGCGTCCGGCGCTCGACCAAGTGCTCGTCATTGAGGAACCGCAATGAAGGTTGCGGCCTTACTTGTTGCCCTGTCGCTGTGCGGGGCGGTCAGCGCCCAGCAGCAGCTGCGCGCCGCTCTGGATCGCAACCCTGCTACTTTGCCGCGAGCCGAGGCCGGGCGGTGGACGACCTTTGATCCGCAAGCCTTGCAGCCCACGGACCTGCCTGCGCGTTACTACGCTGCGCGTGCGGCGCTTGAGCGGGCCGAACCCATTGCTGCGCTAGCGGAACTGTACGCGTTGTTGGACGAGCAACCCGGTTGGCCGCCGGCACTCCATCAATGTGCGGTGTTGCACTTTCGCCTTCAGCGTTATGGCGATGCGGTCACGTGTGCGCAGCGCTTTCTCGAGGAGTGTCCCGCGCGGGTAGGGGAAACGCGGGTCTTGGGGCATGCTCTGTATTCGTTGGGCCGTTATGAAGAGGCGCGGACTCATTATGAGCGCGTCCTCGCCGTGAATCCCAAGGATGTAGAAGCTCGCCGCGGATTGGCGTTGTCGCACGCACGCTTGGGGAACGCGGCGCGCGCACTTGACCTGCTGCAGCAAGTGGTCGAGGCCCGCCCCAACCACCCCGAGGCTTGGACGTGGATCGCGCGGCTCGCCTACGAAGCCGAGGACCTAGCGCGCGCCCGGCAAGCCGCTCAGCGTGCCACGGAGTGTGACCCCTACGATCCGGCACCGCGCTTCGTACTGGCTCAAACTTTGGCCGAGCTAGGTGAACCCGAAGCCGCTCAAACCCAGCGCACGCGCTTCGAGGTGCTATCGCAGGCAACCGCACGCCTGCGTCAGCTCGAGGCCGAGGAGGAATTCGCACCCCACGATGCCCGCCTACCGGAGCAGCGCACGCGCCTGTGGGCCTCCCTCGGCGCCACCCAGCGTGCCCAGACAGCCATGCGTAGGTGGCTGACAGTGGCCGGTGACGATGCCCAGGCGCATCTGGCGGCGCTGGCGTTGGTGGAGACCTTGGCGGCACCGGAGCTGGAGGGGCAGCTTGCGGCGCGGTGCGAGGTGCTGGTGGGGGATTCGGTGGCGGGGTGGCAGCAGTTGGAGGCGTATTTTGGGCGGCGGGGGGATGCGGGCAGGCAGGCGGTGGCGGGGGAGCGGTGGCGACGATTGCAGAACGGGCGCTAGGGATACTGGTCCAGACGAGTGTGCACGACTTGGGCCGTGTGCCCGCCCTGGTGTGCGTTCGAATGCGGACGTAGGTAAGACACTCGCAAGTACCGCCCATAGGTTGCACCAGCCCTCGGCCTGGGAGGTCGGTGCCCTCACAGGGCTCGACCCGCGCGAAGGACTGCGAGTGTGCGTATGGCGCAACAGAGGCCGTTACAGAGAGGGCCATTCGCTAGACAACATGCGGCCTATTCCAACCAGACGCAGGCAAGCTCAGGCTCGGGACAATCTTGAGCTACTTTTGACGCACACGAAACATTGGGCACTGCAACTCGTGCACACTCACCCATGCCAGTATCAATGAAGGCAGGCACACACGCCTGCGCGCTGTGCCTGCAAGGGAGAGAGAGAGTCGCGATTGGAAGAGATCCGCTGCCATCCACGCGCCAACTGTGCCGGTCAGCGCGCAGTGCTCCAATCGTTCAGGCCGTCTCGCGGCCACCCTTGCGCGGGCGACCACCCTTCGGCTTCTGACGAGTGATCGTTTCGTTGAACTCGGTCCAGTCGTTGCCGCTGAACAGGCGGACGCGCTCGCCGCATTCGATGCAGTAGCTGCGATCGAGGCTCATCAGGTACGACACGTACTTCTTGCAGTGGGCGCAGTACTTTTGGTCGCTGTAGTAGTCGCGGGTGAGGTTCATGTGCTTGGCTTCGATGCGGGTGTCGGTCGGAACGGAAGCCTCTGAGCAGACGGGAGGCCAAGTGCGGGCGGTTCGCGGGCCGGGCGCTCTAAGTTGTTGTGCTGTAGGATGTTGTATTTGCAACTACGTCTCATCCTGCTCCCGCGGCCAGTGCATGGGCTGTTGAGAATCCTCAACATGGTTCGCGGCTTCGCCCGCCCTAGTAGCCCTATTCGTGGAGGGCTGCAGTGCCACAAGTGCCTTTTTTGGCGGTCTACGGGCCGATCTGCGTCCCTGTTGACAAACTGCAACTTCCTATGGCGGTGTGGCGAAAACTCCACACGTTAGTCCATCGCCAATCCCCCAACCTCAAGGACACCGATCACGCCACGCCAGAATCGCCGCACGCATCTGCGGGTCGGTCTCGACCGCCGCGGCGCGCTCCAGAGCCGGTCGAACGCCCTGATCCGCCCCGTGCGCCTGGGCCAGAGACCACGCAGCAGCCTCGCGCACCACCGAGCTCGGGTCAAAACTCAACGCCTTGAGCAGCGCCGCGCGACCACGCTCGCTGGGGACGTTGCCCAAAGCCACGGCTGCATTGCGCGCGACTCCCTCACGCCCCGGCCTATCGACCGGCGAGGAGTCAAACTCCGCCGCGAAGGCCTCGCCCACCTCCAACCACTCGACCAGCCCCAGCTCGGCCGTGGCCTTGTGGCGCCCAAACCGCGCCGACAAGTCCGGTGCCCGGTGTCCCCATGGACACACCTCGCTGCACACATCACAACCGAAAGCCCAGGGCCCCAGCTGCTGGCGCAGCTCTGGATCGATGGGGCCAGCGGTTTCGATCGTCTGGTACGAGATGCACCGCCGCGCATCGACTTGGCCCGGCGCGACGATGGCCTGCGTCGGGCACGCGTCCAAGCACGCGGTGCAGGTCCCGCATGAGCCCGGCACCACGCTGTCCGTCGGTTCGAGCTCGTGGCTCAACACCATCTCGCTCAGGAAAAACCACGGACCAAAGCGCGGGTGCAGCAGATTCGCCGCCTTCGACGCGAAGCCAATCCCGCCTTTGGCTGCGTGCGACCGCTCCAGCAGGGGACCGGCATCCACAATGCGCCGCTGCGGACCGCTGATCCCGGCGCGGGCCAAGCGGTTCGTGAACTTGCGCAGTTTGTGCCCCACGACATTGTGGTAGTCGCGCCCCGCGGCGTAGCGCGCCACACGGCCTCCGCCCGGCAGCTCGATCGCCGCCCGCGAATGCGCCATACCCAGCACCACGATCGACCCGCGTTCGTGCTTGAGTACTTTGCGCGGGTCCGCGATGCGCTCGGCATCGCGCTGCAGCCAGTCCATCGACCCGTGGTAGCCCTTATCGAGCCAAGCCTGGAACCGACCCGCATCTGGCGGCGGCGCGAGGGGCGCGATGCCGCATAGGTCAAAGCCCAACTCGTGGGCGATTTCGTAGACGATCTGGTGCTGGCTCACGCTGGGCAGCAGTCTGATCCAACTTGGGCCATGCAAGCAAGTCCAACACCCACCGAAGGTTGCGGCGACGGCAAGAGATTCTTCAATTCTCTGCAAAGGCACTTCGTTACCGGTCGCCAGAGCGGCTCTAGAATCGGTTTACAGGTCATCCACCCTCGACCTCCCAGCCTAGACACCCTCTCAGGTTGGCTCTCTGCTCTGCGCTACCCCACCACCAGCAGCAGGTCCATGCAGGCGCATCACGCCACCCACCAACAGCCCCAAACGGGAGCGGCCTACCGCGCCCGCTTGAGGGATCGTATCGCCGAACTGGGCGAGGAGTTGGGTGGTGACAGTCAGGCCCAGCTTCAGGCTTTGGTGGCGGACGAGTCGCGCGATGGCGAGCTTCTGCGCGATGCGGTTTCCACCGCCCTCATGGAGCGCTTCCGCTTGCAAGGTGGGCGCGGTGCCTTCGGTCTGCTCTACGAGCTGAACGCCCAGCACTTGCTGGTGCAGGTGGCCGCTCGCTTGCGCCGTTATGGCTGCAAGAGCGACCCGCTCGATGTGTTGCAGGAGGTGTACTTCAACATCTACCGCTATCCGCATCGCTTTGATGCAGCACGCGACGATGCCTTCCGGGTGTGGTCGGCCATGATCGTGCGCAACACCGTGCTCAAGCACTTGCGCTCGGTCTCGCGTCGCAACCGCGGCGAAGTGGCGATTGAGGATCTCGCGGGCGAAGTCGAAGTGCGCGGCGCAGGTCCCTTGGCCAGCGTGGTGGAGAACGAGAGTCAAGGCGAGTGCACACGTGTGTACTTGACCTACTTGCAGATGTACTTGGCCTTCTACGCGATGCTGTCCGAGCGCGAACGGCGCGCGCTGCAGCTGGTGGAAGTGGACGAGTGCAGCTACCGCCATGCAGCTGATGAGCTG
>JBILXQ010000137.1:0-6759 GCA_044378375.1 Planctomycetota bacterium | reverse complement strand
AATCTCCATCAACTGACCGAGCAGCGTGTTGACATGCAACAAGGGGTCGTACTGATCACGCACGAAGAGACCCTCTTGCTCGCGCTGTTCGGGGCTGAGTGCCTCGCGCTGCGCAGCTTGCAACTGAGCCACCAGCAACGCCGCATCGCACCACACATCCATCGCTGGACTGTGACACCATGCCACCACAGCATCAGGTTCCGGCAGAGGTGGTGCTTTCAGGGCGCGCAGATCCGCCAAGCGCCAGCCGCTAGGCCACGGCCCGTCGGCGCCGAGGAAGGCTAGGTCCACCAGTTGCGCACCTTGCTCGCGCGTGGTGGGCAAGGTAGCGACGATCAACTCGTGTTCCGGCATCTCCCCTTCCGGCCAAGGAGCAGGCTTGACCGGTGCCTTGGGCCTGAAAGCTGCAAAGGTGCCAGGCAGAAGCGAGACGAACTGCGCGCCGGGCGCTGGCACGGGGCGCAGCGTAGGCACCAACTTGCGACCATCGGCAAGCTGCAATAGATCGAGCCAAACGGTCATGCGGGCAACACCTGGTTGGAGCTCACAGCTTGTTGATGCCGTCGAGAGCGGCCACTTTGTAGGCCTCTGCGAAGGTGGGATAGTTGAACACTGTGTCTCGGAAGTAATCAATCGTGCCTCCGAGCGACATCACCGCTTGGCCAATGTGCACGATCTCGGCGGCCTGTTCGCCGATCACATGCACGCCCAGCACCTTGCGGGTCTCGGGATGGAAGAGCAACTTCAAGAAGCCGTCTTCGTCGCCGATCATCATGCCCTTGGCGAGTTCGGCATAGCGCGCCACACCTGTTTCGAACGGCATCTTGGCCGCTGTCAACTCGGCTTCACTCTTGCCGACCATGGAGATCTCCGGGATGGTGTAGATCCCGTAGGGCAAGGTCGACTGCAAGCGGCAGCTGGTCGTGTCAAATAAACACGACACCGCGTTGCGACCCTGTTCCATCGAAGTGGAAGCCAAGGCCGGAAAGCCGATGACATCGCCCGCGGCACAGATATGCGGCACATCCGTCTTGAAGTCCGGACCGACCTTCAAACGGCCGCGTTCATCCGGAATCAGGCCGGCTTTCTCGCAGTCCAAGCGATCGGTATTCACTTGACGCCCCACGGCATACAGCAGCGCATCGGCGTGGAGCTTCTTGCCTGAATCCGTCTCGGCGTGCACACGCCCCTTGGCGTCGCGTCCGACTTGCTTGACAGTCTCACCCAAGCGGAACACGGTGCCCTGCGCACGCATGCGCACCATCAAGTTCTCGACCAGCTCCTGATCGCAGAAGTCCAAGACCTTCGTCCTCTGGTCAAGCACAGTGCAGCGGATGCCCATGGCCGCGAACATCGACGCGTACTCAAGGCCGATGACGCCCGCGCCCACCACGATCAGCTCTTGCGGCAGCTCTTTCAGCGACACGATCTGATCGGTCAGGAAGATGCGCTCGCCATCAATAGGGATCGCAGGGTTCGTCGCGGGCCGTGTGCCACAAGCAATCAGCACATGCGCCGCGCGCACCACTTGTGTCTCCCCATCACCTTCCACAGCCAAGGTATGCGCATCCAAGAAGCGCGCATGCCCGGTCAAGAGGTGCACACCATTGCGCTTGAGCTGTGCCCCTACGACCTCGGCTTCACGCCGCACCACGCCATCGAGGCGCTGGTGCAGGTCATCCATCGTGATGCGGTCCTGCAGCGTGTAGTCCGCGCCATAGAACGCACGCTGGCGCATCCCGGTCAGATACAGGATGGCTTCGCGCAGCGTCTTGCTCGGAATTGTGCCCGTGTGTACCGACACGCCGCCTAGCCAAGCGCGCTTGTCGATGATGGCCACGGACTTGCCCAGTTTGGCTGCGCAGATCGCGCCTTTCTGTCCGGCGGGACCGCTACCGATGACCACCAAGTCGTAGATCTGCTGCTGCATGGGCGTGGCGAGCGTAGCGGCGCCACCAGTGACTTGCACCATCGGCACGCGAAGCGCCAAGCTGGAGACCTACCGCACAATGTCGTTCACCCCGTCTCTACGCTGGTTCCGCCGTCTCGGCGGCGGTCTTGCCTTGGCCTTCGTCGCGCTGCTATGCCCTAGGGCACACGCCAGGTCAATCGCCGAGCTCGGAACCCCACAACGTGGTGCGCACTTCGAACTGCGCACCGAAGGCCCTTCCAGCGAAGCGGAAGACTGGTTGCGCGTGCTCGAAGCAGCGTGGCCACAGTACGCGGCCTTCTTTGGTGCGGAGCCCGCACTCGCCAAGGACGCGCGCCTCCAGGTGCAGGTGTATGAGACCGGCGAGGCCTTCCGCCAGGCCTTGGCCCGCGATGGCGTAGGTGACCCGGGTGGAGCTGGCGGAATCTACGCGTTCAAGACGAGCATCGCCTACTTCTTCCGTCAGCCCTCGGCGTGGTACACGCGCGCCTTGCTGCTGCATGAGTGCGCGCACCAGTTCCACGGCCATCTGACCTCCAATCGGACACTGGCAGGTTGGTATGCCGAAGGTGCTGCCGAACATCTCGCGCACCATGTGTGGGATGGCAAGGAGCTCAAGCTCGGAGTGATTGCGCCGATTTCGCTCGAGAACTACCCGCTCAGGGCACTCGACAGCTTGCGTCGCCCCGACTTTCGCTTCGAGCAATGGTTGGCAGACGGTGCCCCGTTGGATCGGCCACTCGGCACGCACCTGGTTCGTTTGCTGCACACACAACCGGGCTGGAGCAAGCGCTTCCGCACGTTGCGCAAGGACCTCGATCGTGGGGCCACGCTCACCGGCACAGAGTGGAGCAGACGCCTAGGTGCGCCCAAGAGCCTGGGTGCCGACCTGCTCAAGAGCATCGAACAGCAGCAACAGCCCTTTGTCGTGGGTTTCGTGGATTGGGATGCGCGCCGCATCGACACGGACCAGCGCGGCACGCGCTGGACGCTGCGTGGAAGTGCCGCAGGTGTCGTCTCGGGCGCCTACACGCAACGCGAAGTGCGCAGCTTGGAGTGCGTCATCAGCCAACCGCTGCAAGCCGGCCGTGTCGGGTTGCAACTGGATTGGAAGGGTGTGCAGGACCATACCGTCTGCTTGTTGGCGCGCGATGACACCGTCTATGTGCAACGCATGACGAGCAACGGATGGACCACGCTGGCCACTAAGCGCGTGGCACCTGCGCAGCACAGCACACGCATGTTGCGTGTCGAACGCGTGCAACACAGCGACGGCACGCTGCAGGCGGAGGTACGCGTGGATGGCGAAGTCATGGGTGCTTGGCCAGTGCGCAACAGCCACTTCGGTCCGGCCTTTGACTCAGGGGTGGTCGACTTCCACGACCTGCGCTTGGAAAACCGCTAAACGGCACATCCGGAAGAGTTTTCCTACGCGTTCCCCGGACTGGGATCCGAAAAGCATGCGTAGGTCATGAGTACCCGCATCCTCGTTGTAGAAGCCTCGTCCCCCGTCGAGAGCATCAGCACCCTCTTCGCACTGCTGCCGCAGGATGTAGAAGTGTTGCGGGCTCGCAACCAAGACGAAGCCATGCAGTTCATCGCGCGTGACGACGTCGATGTGCTGCTCGCGGATGCGCACACGGGGAGCGCCGATGACGGCGATTTGCTGCAACGCGCACGCCTCGCACGGCCGGAGCTGTTGCGCTTGTTCGTGGTCGACCAAGCCGAACGCGCCACCTTGGGTGCGTCCGAGCTAGAGGCCCACGGCACGATCGTGCGCGGCGCTGGCTCGCACGCCGAGTTGGAAGTGGTGCGTGCCGTCGAGCTCGCGAGGCACCTGAACACTCCGCGCTTGCAGCACTTGCTGAGTCACATTGATCATCTGCCGAGCGCGCCGTCGCTGTGGTTGGAGTTCACGCAACGCGTCAAGGACCCTACAGCCACCGTGGCTGACTTGGGCGCCATTGTGCAACGCGACATGGGTCTCACGGCGCGCGTGTTGGCGACGGTGAACAGCGCAGCCTTCGGCTTGCGGCGCACCATCATGGATCCCGGCGAAGCCGCGGCGTTGATGGGGTTGGAAGCCTTGCAGTCGCTGATTCTCTCGGTCGAGACGATGAAGCAGTTCGATGATCGACTGCTCAAGCACTTCACCGTCGAGTCCGTCTGGCAGCGCAGCTACCAAGTCGCCGTGGCGACGCGAGCGATCCTAGAAGCCGAACGCTGCGACAAGCGCTTGGTCGAGGAAGGCTTCCTCGCCGGCTTGATGCATGACTGCGGCGAGTTGGTGCTGGCCTCGTGCCGCGCCGAGCGCTTTGAGTTCGCGCGCTCACTGGCGATCCGCGATGGCGCCGCCCGCCATGATCTGGAAGCGCGCCTCTTTGGTGTGGACCACGCGCACATTGGAGCGCATCTGATGCAGCGTTTCGGCTTGCCGCAAGGCGTGATCGAAGCCGTTGCCTTCCACCATGAGCCCTCACGCTGGATGAACGAGGACTTCTCCGCACTCACGGCGGTGCACATTGCTTCGTGCGCCGTCGAAGACCCGCTGCGTGACGGCCGCGATGGCTTGGCACAAATCGATCACACGCACTTGCGTGCCATCGGTCGTGAAGGGCGCCTAGACCGCTGGCTGCAGCTGTGCCGACAGGCGTAAGGCCCTAGCACCAGCTGTTGTTGATCACTTCGCCCATGCCACCCGCGCCGGGCACGATGTAGCTCTTGGCATCGAGCCCCTTCTCGTGGGCCCAAGCCTCGCCAGGCACACGCGCTAGAGTCTCGGCGTCACTCAGTCCACGGTCGACGCGCGCGGTGTACACCACAAGCTCCGGCACCGCATCCAACACGCGCCGCAAGTACTCCGGTGTGCTGATCATAGGCAGTGCGATCACGCGCGCAGGTTTGCCGTGACGCTCCTTGTAGTGCTCGATGGCTCGCACCGTGGTCGAACCTGTTGCCCCCATGGGATCCGGCAAGATGAGCGTCGCGCCTTCCACGCTGCCGCCAATTTTGCTGCCGGAAAGGTCCACTCCCACCATGTGGCCAGCTTGGTCGGCCACACGCGACATGTTCAAGTGATCAAGGCGCACATTGCGCTCGGGCAACAAGGCTGTCAAAAGTTCGAAACACACCTGCGACGGCACAATGCCTGCGCGCACGATGTCGACGACCACGATCGGCGTAGCCGGATCGAACACTTCACCCTTCCACACGCCCGCAGCACCATGCGTAGCCGCCATGCGTGTGGGTACCTGTGCATCTACACGCGGCAACTCGTGTCCGCACGACACCACCAATAGCGAGTGGTACACGCTGCGCAACAAGGCCATCAGATCGCGGTGCGCGATGTCCGGCGAACCGATGCGCGCCAGTGCGCTCAACAAGTACACGTTGTCGAGCACATGCACGCGCGGACCATAACCATGTTCGAGCTCGAAGGAATGACGGCTCATGCTTGAGATCCCAAGGCTTTGGCAAGACTCGCCACCAAACGTGGCACCGCAGCCGCGGGCGTCGAGCACAGCGCCACGCGCACAGCTCCCTCCATCGGCACGACATAGACGCCATCTGCACGCATCGCAGCAGCGACGCGTTCCGCATCGGGCGCGAAGACCGACACAAAGAAGCCGCCTTCATAGCGCGGATAGCGCAAGCCCGCTGCGCGCGCAGCGCGGTTGAACACGGCCACACGCTCGTCCAACAACGCCACCAAACGCTGGCGCTCCGTCTCTACCGCCGCGCGCAGCTCAGGCTTGGTCAGCAGCTCAATCGCCGCCAAGATCCCGAGGTGATTGCAGTTGGACCAAGTACCGCGACACGCATACGCCAAGGCGTTCTTGATGCGCTCGCGCTCGGCCGGATCCGAGCTAGCAGCCAGCAACGCACCGATGCGGGAACCGTACTGCGCCAACGACTTGCTGGCGGTCCAAGCGGTCAGCACGGTGCAGGTTTCGACGATCGGCTCCACATGGTGTTGCCAACGCTGCAGCTCGGGCGTGCCAAAGCGCGCGTACGCCATGTCGACCAAGAAGGCCACGGGGGCTTGCGCTCCCGCCGCACGCGTGATGCGCGCCACTTCGCGCCACTCGCGCTCATCCAGCGAATAGCCCGTGGGGTTGTGGCACGGTGTGTTCAAGAAGACCAAGGCGCGACCTTGGTCAGCCAGGCAACGCGACAAGCCGGCCTCGTAGGCTGCGAGGTCAAAGCCGCCGCGCGCGTCGAACATCCGCACGGTGCGCACCCCGCGCCGCGCCTGCGAAGCCAGTGTGTCATACGGCCCCCAGTGGAAGTCTGTTGTCAAAAGATCTTGACCGGGCTCTAGGAACAGCGCGATCGCATGGTGCAGCGCCCCAGTACCACCGGGCGTGGCCGCGGCCACGCACTGGGCAGCCAGCGGCGTGCCCCCATACACATCCTCAATCACCGCTGCCAGATACGGCGCATCACCGCTGATGGGCGCATAGGCAGCCGCGCGTTTGGCGGGCACTTGGCGCAAAGCCTCGACCACCGTCGGCAGGATCGCCAGCGTGCCATCGTCCTCCATCAAGGCGCCCAAGGTGGCGTTCACGATGGACTCGCCAGCCTGCGCTCTGCGCGTCGCCTCGCCGTTCAACTGGAAGATCGGATCATCCCCCGGACGATCGGCTGCTGCAGGGATGAGAGTGCTACGGCGCGCGGTGCTGGCGTTCATGACTGTGTGGTGTTCATGAAGGGAGGCCTTCAAGCACACAGAGTAACGGCACCTCTCGCAGTCCGAACCCGGACATGCCAGAATTACGGCATGAATGCCGCCCTTCCGCTCGCTCATGTGTGCGCTTCGGCCCTGCTGA
>JBILXQ010000136.1:0-6768 GCA_044378375.1 Planctomycetota bacterium | reverse complement strand
GGAAAGCCATTGTCGATGCGGCACCCGATGCGCGGCGCGCACCGCTCGACTTCGCGTTCCCGCCCGGACCGCGCCTCGGCGAACGCGGCATCGAGCTGAACAAAGTCACCGTGGTGCGCGGCGAGCGTGCGGTGCTCAAAGACGTTACTGTCGCTCTGGCCAAAGGCGAGCGCCTCGGCGTGTTGGGCCCTTCGGGCGCGGGCAAAACTACGCTGCTCGATGTGTGCGCGGGGATCCTGCCGCCTACACAGGGACAAGTCAGCACTGGCGAAACCGTGCGTCTCAGCGTTTTGACACAAGGACGGCGCTTCGCCGATGAGTCGACGAGTGTGCTCGAGGAACTCGCCGGGCGCAGCGATCAAGTGGAAGTGGGCGGTCGCTCCGTGCGCGCGGAAGCGTATCTCGAACGCTTCCTCTTTCATGGTTCAAAGAAGCATTCGCCCCTCTCCACCTTGTCCGGTGGCGAGCGCGCGCGTGTGTGGCTGGCGCGCTTGTGCACCCAAGACGCGAACGTCCTCGTGCTCGACGAGCCCACCAATGATCTGGACTTGTCCACGCTGCGCGCGTTGGAGGCAGCGCTAGCAGAGTTCGAAGGTGCCGTGCTGGTGGCCAGCCACGACCGCTGGTTCTTGGACCGCGTGTGCACGCGCGTCGTGATTGTGGAGCCCGACGGCACGCTGCGCATGGGCGTGCAAGACCCGAGTGTAGAAGTCTCCCGGCTGGTGGCCGAACACGAAGCCCGCCGCGCCGCCGCCAAGCTGCTGAAGAACGCACCGGCCAAACCCAGCGCGACGGCACCGGCGAGCGCTGCGACCAAGAAAAAGGGTCTCGCCCCTTGGGAGCAGAGGGAGCTGGAACAGTTATGGACCAAGGTCGGTGAGCTGGAGGCGCGCAAGGAGGCGCTAGATGCGCAGCTTGCCGCGCCGGATTTGTGGAGTGGGCCGCGTGAGGCGGCGCAGAAGCGGGCGTTGGCGTTGCAGGGGGAACAGCAGCAGGCGGTGGAGGCGTTGGCGAAGGCGTGGGGGCGGTTGACGGAGCTGGAAGAGAAGGCTTAAGCGATACTGGCCCCGATGAGTGTGCACGACTCGTCAGGCGTTCAACCCCTCTAGAAGGGTCAAGAACAGGGGTTCGTCACGTGACTTGGGCAGACGCCGGGTTCTTTGCGCCAAGTCCCCTGCTGGTGATCTACGGTCGAGCGGATCCGGCCAGGACATGACAGGGGTCGTGGCCTGCGACGAGAGTCTCTCCGCTTGGCGCTGGGGCCTCTTTCAGGCCTCGGGCTGTAAGGGGCCCAAAGTCAATAGACGCACGCGGCCGCTGCACCGTCGCACCATTCCTACTTTGCGTCTCGACGTGCTGCACAATCGGCTGGACCAGTATCACTCAGGACCGTCCGCCTGCAGCCGCGCCAAAATCAACGCCGCCAAATCCGGCGAAATCCCCGCCACCGCCGTCAACGCCCCCACACTCGCCCCAGCCACCCCCCGCACCGACCCAAACGCCTTCAACAACGCCTTGCGCTTCGCCGGGCCGATCCCAGGGATCGAGTCCAACTTGGAAGTCACCTTCCCGCGTTCCTTGCGGTGGTAGGTGATCGCAAAGCGGTGGGCCTCGTCGCGGATGCGTTCGAGCAGGTGCTTGGCGGCGCTGTGCTCGGCCAGCACGATGGGTTCTTCCCGGTCGGGCAGAAAGACACGTTCCTCGCTCTTGCCCTTCTTTTTGCCGCCCACAGTGCGTTCGGCGCGCGCTTTGGCGAGGCCGATCATGGGGACATCGTAGGCCGAGGCCTCGTCGCGAGCTTCGAGTGCTTTCGCGAGTTGCATGGGGCCGCCATCGACCACCACGAGGTCAGGGAGATCATCATCCGTGACTCCGCGCGAAAGGGAGCGCAACACAACTTCGCGCATGGATGCAAAGTCGTCTTGACCATCCACACCGCGCACCTTGAAGCGCCGATAGCCCGTCTTGTCCGAGTGGCCACGCCGAAAGCGCACACGCGAGGCGACCACGTGTGCTCCTTGCATGTTCGAGATGTCAAAGCAGTCGATCACCTCGGGCGGCGCGTCAAGGCCGACCAGGTCGGCCAAACCGGCGAGCGCGGCTTCTTCTTCGGCCTCCTCCTCGCTGGCATCCATCAGGCGTGCGCGCGCGTTCTCGTCGGCGAGTTGCTGCATGCGCGCGCGTTGACCTTCCTTGGGCACGAAGGCCTTGGCGTGCACACCCAGAATCTCGGCGACTACGGCCGGATCAGCGGGCTCACACGGCAAGAGCAACTCATCAGGCACCTCACGTCCACCACCATAGAGCGCCGTCAGCACCCCATGCAGCAGCTCCTCATCCGGCAGTTGCGAGCGGAAGAGATGCGAACGACTCGCAAGCAAGCGTCCATCACGGAACGACAAGCGATGCACCACAGCGCGTTCCGCGCGCCGAGCCAGCCCCAAGGCATCGCGAGAGCGGCCGTCCACTGTCCAAACGGCTTGACGCTCCATGGTCTTGCGCAAGTCGACCAAGCGATCGCGCCAGAAGGCCGCGCGTTCATACTCGAACGCTGCACTGGCCGTTTGCATGCGCGCTTCGATGTCCACCACGACTTCACGTACATCACCATCCAGCACGCGCACGGCTTTGTCGACCAAAGCCTTGTACCCGGGCACATCAATCAAGCCGGTGCACGGAGCACTGCATACACCGATCTGGTGCTTGAGACACGGCCGTGAGCGGTTGTCGAGTACATGATCGGGACAATCGCGCAGCGGGACTACGCGATGCAAATCCGCCAAAGTGCGGCGCAAGGCCGCGGCATTGTCATACGGCCCAAAGTAGCGCGAGCGCCCTCCTTCTTTGCCGACCTCCGGATTCTTGGCCCGCACACGCTTGAGCCGCGGAAAGCGCTCATCCAAGTCCAGGCGCAACATGCGGAAGGACTTGTCGTCCTTCAAGCGCACATTGTGCGGAGGCTTGTGCGTCTTGATCAGCGTGTCTTCAAGAAGGAGCGCCTCTTTCTCTGTACGCGTGACGATGGTCTCGAGCGTGCGCGCCTGCTCGACGAGAAAACGAATCAGAACGCGGCCATCGCCACCAGCTTTGTAGCTGCGCAAACGCGAGCGCAAGTTGGTGCTCTTGCCTACATACAGCACCACACCTTCCGCATCGCGAAAGATGTACACGCCGGGACTCTCTGCGACCACCGACAGATCTACCGTGTCGCTCCAAGCCAGCGCTGCGCTCATGCCTGCATCCTCATGCCACGTACATCATGGCATGGCGCGACCCCGCAGTCAGATTGTGTCTAGCTGGCGCTGGTCGAAAGCTGCCAACCATAGATGGCCCCCACCAGCGTCCATTGCACGCAGTGATAGCCGCCATCAATCAACAGCAGTGCGAACTTCCGCCCCGAGAACATGTAGTTGATGCCAAGGCTCGTGACCACCAGTCCGCCACCAACCAGAGCCCCCAGCTTGGCACCTTGCACCGCTGAGGTGCACGACTCGCCAAGCCCGTAGTGAAAGAGGATCGCCCCCAGCAACGAGAAGACGATCGCACCACCAAAGACCTTCACAGGATGACTGCTCTGCGGTCCTTGGAAGCCGTTCGCGGCCAACCACGGTCGCAGGAACAACACCGGCGAGTACCACAAGCCACCGAGCACGAACACGCTAGCTGTGGCAAGCAGGATAGGAACCCACGGCAAATCAAGTTCCATCAGATTCATGCGTGGGACTCCCCTTGAGCAGGCGAAGCAGAGCCAGCAGGTGCGTTGCGCTGCAGCAACTTGAAGTAGAGCGGCACGAAGAACACGGCCAACAAGGTAGCCGCGATCATGCCACCCATGACACCGGTGCCAATCGAGTGTCTACCCGCAGCACCCGCGCCACTCGCAGTCACCAAGGGGATGACACCCAAGATGAAGGCCAGCGATGTCATCAAGATCGGACGGAAGCGCAAGCGCGCCGCCTCAATCGCAGCTTCTGACACCGTCTTGCCTTCACGCTTGAGCACCACCGCGAACTCGATGATGAGGATCGCGTTCTTGGCGGCCAAGCCCACCAGCGTCAGCAGACCGATCTGGAAGTAGATGTCCATGTCGAGCCCGCGCAAGGTGGTGGCCAGCAGCGCACCAAACACGGCGAGAGGCACGGCTAACAACACAGCCAGAGGCAACGACCAAGACTCGTACTGCGCAGCGAGCAACAGGAACACAACCACCATGCCGAACATCAGGATGTAGGCGGCCTGTGAACCGGCTTTGATCTCTTGATAGGTCTGACCGCTCCACGCAAAGCTGTAGCCTTCCGGCAAGGTTTGCGAGAGTTCCTTCAGCAACTCAATCGAGTCACCCGTCGAGTAGCCAGGAGTCGGCGCGCCGGCGATCTGCACTGCAGGATAGCCGTTGAAACGCGACACCATGTTGGGCCCCGAGCGATAGCTCACATCGACCAAGGCCGAGAGCGGCACCATCGCACCACTCTTGCTGCGCACTTGGAACTTGCCGATGTCTTCGGGGGTCAAGCGCGCCTTGGGCTCGGCTTGGATGTTGACGCGATAGATGCGGCCGTTCTTGACGAAGTCATTCACATACAAGGCCGACAAGTACGCTTGCATGGCCTGGTAGACATCGCCAATCGGCACCCCCATCGCTTGAGCGCGTGCCCGATTCAGTTCGACATCGACTTGCGGCAACGACACGTTCAAGTTGCTGGACAAGCCGCCTACCTCACCGCGCTGGCGCAGCTTGGCCAAGAACTCATCGTTCACGCGCGACAACTCGCGCACATCGTCGGAACCTGTCTGCAGCAGCTGGTACTCGAAGCCCACCCGCGTGCCCAGTCCCGAGACCGGAGGAGCGTTGAAGCCCAGCACGACTCCATCCGTCTCCTTCGACCAACGTCGGTTGAAGTTGACAAGCAAGGTGCGCAGTCGTTTCTCCACGACCACGCGGTCCTCCCACGGCTCCAAGCGCACGAAGCAGGTGAAGGAGTTAGTGCCCGTGACACCTCCCAGCAGCACGTTTTGACCACCCAGAGTGATCACATGCGCGACGCCAGGCGTCTGCATCAACTCTTGCTCCACACGCGTGGCAAGTTCAGCCGAACGCGGCAAGGCGCTGCCTTCCGGGAGCAAGCCGCCTACGATGAAGTAGCCTTGGTCTTCTTGAGGGATGAAGCCTGACGGCATATCCGTGAAGAGCTTGAACGTGCCGAACGCCAAGGCTCCAAAGAGCACCACACCGATGAGTGCATGCCGCAGCAGCCCGCGCACCACGCTGGTGTAGCCGGCCGTTAGCTTGTCGAAACCACGGTTGAACAGGCCGAACAAGCCGCGTTTCGCGCCGTGAGCAGGCTTCAGCAGCAACACGCAGAGTGCGGGACTGAGCGTCAAGGCCACAAAGCCGGAGATGGCAACCGACACCGCGATCGTGATCGCGAACTGCTGGTACATCTGGCCCGTGATGCCGCCGAGGAAGGCGACCGGCACGAACACCGCACCCAGCACAAGCACGATGGCGATCACCGGCCCGGTGACTTCTTGCATGGCCTCAATGGTTGCGTCGCGCACCGACAAGGCCTTTTCATGCATCAATCGCTCGACGTTCTCGACCACGACAATCGCGTCGTCCACGACGATGCCGATGGCGAGTACCAGACCAAACAAGGTCAGCGAGTTGATGGAGAAGCCCAAGAGCTTCATGCCGGCAAAGGTGCCCACAATGGACACCGGCACGGCAAGCAACGGCACCAGAGTGGCACGCCAGCTTTGCAAGAAGATGAAGACCACCACCAAGACCAGCACGATGGCTTCGAACAGCGTGTGCACCACCTCTTCCACCGAGGTTTCGATGAAGATGGTGGTGTCGTACGGTACAGAGAACTTGACACCCGCCGGGAAGGAGCGCTCCAGCGACTCGAGAGCCGCGTCGATGCCTGCGCGTGTATCCAGCGCATTGCTGCCCGAGGCCAGGTAGACCAGTACCAGCGTGGTCGGCTTGCCGTCCAAGCGACCGAACAAGTCATAGCTCTGCGAGCCCAGTTCGACGCGCGCCACATCACGCACGCGTACATACGAGCCATCGGCATTCGCGCGCAGCACAATCTCACCGAACTCGCTTGGCTCTTCCAAACGGCCCTTAGTGATGACCGGCAGAGTCAGCTCCGTGGAGCCATCGCTGGGCTCTTGGCCCACACGCCCCGCGGCATAGAGGCCGTTCTGCTCGGAGATGGCCGAACGCACATCCGCCACGGTCATCCCCTTCTGGGCCAAGCGATCCGGATCTAGCCAGATCCGCATCGAATAGTCTTTGGCACCGAAGCAGAAGACATCGCCCGCGCCCGGCACACGCTTGAGTTGATCGACGATGTTCGCAGTCGCGTAGTTCGACAAGTAGATCTCGTCGAAGCGCGGGTCATCGCTTTGCAACGCCACGACCATCAAGAGGTCGGTGGACGTCTTCGCCACGACGATGCCCTGCCGCGTCGCCTCCTGCGGCAGCTTCGGTTCGGCCAACTTGACGCGGTTTTGAATATCCACCGCTGCGAGATCGAGGTCGGTACCGATCTCGAAGGTCGCCGTCGTCGTCAACTGACCGTCGTTGGTGCACTGCGAGGAGAAGTACAACAAGTCCTTCGCGCCCGAGAGTTGTTGCTCGATCGGCGCGGCCAAGGCTTGCGCCACGGTTTCGGCGCTTGCACCCGGATACGTGGCCTTGATGCGAACCGTGGGCGGCGTGATGGGAGGAAACTGCGCAATCGGCAAGGTGAAGATGCACAG
>JBILXQ010000135.1:0-6797 GCA_044378375.1 Planctomycetota bacterium | reverse complement strand
CCAGAGCACATCGCCAGTCCACGACGACAAGGCCAGCAAACGCAGGCCCGTGTTGATCAGCAAGCTGTCGCCAGCGACTGTCGGCCACAAGGCATCGTTGCGCGTGGCGCGTACCAGCGGATCGCTTTGTGCTGAAGCGATGCGGCGTGCAGCACCTGCGCCACCTGCATCGGCGCTAGGTGTAGGACCCAGCGCCTTGCCTTCGCCTACCAAAGCCGCACCGCGTGCGGGCCAATCATCGTCGGTGTAGGCGCCGAGCCATGTGATGATCACCGCACAACGCGCTTGCAAACCGGCTTGGCTCTCTGCCATTTGGCTGGCGATGCGCCAATCATCCGCTGTACGCGGGCCACGCGTAGTCAAGTTGAGTAGACCGACCGCGCGCGACCACGCATCGTGGGCGCTGGTGAGATCACCGCGTTCCCAGGCCAGATCACCGGCCGCGAAAGCTGCTTGCACCGCGGACTTGCACAGCGGCCAGCGCGCAGCAACGGTCAAAAGACCAGCTTCATCCTGTGCAGCCAGCGCACCGGCATACAGGCGAGCAGCCTGAGGCTCGTAGCGCAACTGATAGGCATCACGAGCAGACTTTGGCAGTGCCAGCAACTTGGCGCGCGCGGAAGGAGCCGCGCCAGCGTGCACCAGCTGCTGGGATTCAGAGCCGCGCGCGTCGCGAATGAGTGCACCGGCCAGCACCGTAGCACTTTCCTGCTCTACCATGCGCTGCCACAAGGCCACGGCATCACTCCAGCGACCCGCTGTCGCGTGTGCTTCCGCGGCAGCCCAGTCAGCCTGGACCGCACGCACATCGGGAATGGAGAAACTGCGTGTGACGAACTCTTGTTCTTGCGCCGGATCTTGGTCTGTCAAGTTGTCTTGACGGGCTTCTGTGCTGCTGCTGAGCGCATGCGCCAGCACTACAAAGGTTAGCAGCAGATGATGCAGCGTCGAGTGCACGGGGGAGCTCCTAGACCAAGTCCGAGCGTTTGCGCAGGATCCACTCTGCGCCTAGGAACAGTAGGGCCAGCACCAGCGTCCACACGCTGTCCCATGCGTCTTCCAATTCGGCGGACAGAGCCTCGCGGCGTTCTTCACCGCCGGGGAACTCACTCGCTAGGTCCGCCGCCTGTGTAGCGGCCACATGCCGGCCACCGCTGTCGCGCGACAGCATCTGCAATGCTGCAGGATCCGGCGTGGGATCCTGATTCTCGCGCGAGGGGATGCGCACCTCGAACTCCGTCGAGGCCGTGCGGCGGCCTTCTTCTTCCATCCAAACGGAATGCAAGCCGGGTTGCTCGGGCTCGAAGGAAGCACGGAAAACACCGGGGCGTCCGTCCACCTTGGGCAGGTCCAAATCCACCACAGAGCCATCGGGCCGCTGCATGCGCGCGCTGGTCTTGGCGGCCTCACTAGGACGGAAGTCTGCGTCCAAGACCCGCGCTTCCACCACGGCGCGTTCGTCGAGATCGAAGCTCGACTCCAACGCATCCAACTGCACGCGTCGATCACCCGACTTGAGGCGGCCGAGAGCAACCCAACGGATCGCGTTGCGCCAGAAGCGCTCGTGGAAGCGATCGCCAAAGCGGAAGCGCCAGCCCCAGGTCGAGTCCACGGCCAAGAACAGCGTGCGTCCGGCGGGGAAATGGCCTGCAATCACCAAGGGCAAGCGTCCATCGCGATTCGCAGCGGTCGGGTGGCGCAGCACGACTTCGCTACCCGGTTTGGCGCGCACCACCGGCGAGTACCAGTAGAAGCCGCGCAAACCGCCTTCGTCTTCCCACAGCGCACGGTTCTGTTCGGCATCGGGCAAGAGCCGTGCGATCGGGTGTGGCGCCAGCGGATCCTCCAGACGCGGCCGGAACTCGACGCTGCCATCGCCATCGAACTGCGTAGCACCGGTGGGATCCACAACAACGGGCAGCAGCTCTTCCAGTGCAGTGCCCGCATACGCACGCGGCGCATCATTCTCACCGGCCTGCAAGATCAAGCCACCGCCGCGCTCGACGAACTCGCGCAACGAGCTGAGGAACTCTTCACAGCGCGCCGGGTCAGCAGAGATCTCGTAAGGGTTCACATCGCCCAAGATGACGACGTCATAGCCTTCCATCAGCTCGCGGCGTGAGGTCGGCACCGTCTTCAACGGCGGGACACCGCGCGTGCTTTCCTGCGGGAAATCGCTGGTGGCCGACATCAACCAACACTGCACCACTAGGTTGGCATCGCTGCGCAACAACAGGTTCTTGAGGTAGCGATACTCCCAGCGCGGGTACGCATCGATGTACAGCACGCGCAGCTTCTCCGGAGCGACGCGCACTCCAATTGCTACTGCATTGTCATCACGCAGTGTCTCTTTCGGCAGAGGGGCCACAGAAGCGCGGAAGCGACGCTCGCGGCGCTGGCTGTCACCTTCGGTTGACGGCGCAATCAAGGTGGTGCGCACGCCGGAGTCCGAAGCCATGGCCTTCTCCTCGTAGACGACGCGCGCGCCTTCCTTGTCTAGTTCTTCCAGTACCACGCGCACTTCACGCGGTTCGCGCGCCCCAGCCAGACGCACACGCACGACGATGCCCACCTCGTCGCCTTCGAGCACACTAGAGGGGGCCTCGACGAGTTGCAGCACGAGGTTCTCTTCCACGCGCGCATCACCCATCACCACGGTGTGGACCGGGATGTTGAGTTGCTTGGCTGCGCGTGCGACTTCGCTGACCGCCGCACCACCGTTGGAGCGACCATCCGACAGCACCACGATGTCGGTCACATGGCGACCGCGGTGTGTGCTCAGTGCTTGTTGCACTGCATCGCCCAGGTGCGTCGCACGACCACGCCCATCCAGCGCGTCACGGTTGGCTAACGGTTCCAGTCCTTCGGCGAAGCGGAACTCACGCAGTGCGTAATCACCTTGTGCCAGCAGCGGCTGCAACTCTTGCGTCAGTACGCCGCGCGCCACCGCAGTCCGCGTAGTGGCGTTCCCAGCGTACTTGGCCAAACGCGCACGGTTGGCGCCTTCGCCGCTGACGCCGTCTTCGCGCCGCATGGAGGCCGAGTCATCGACCAGCACGAGGACTTCGGCTTGGCGCACATCTTCGCGGCGCTCGACCCACACAGGGCGCGCGAGTACCGCGGCCAGCAAGAGCAAGGCCGCTGCTCGCAGCGCGGCCAAGGTGATGCGGCGTGCACGCGATAACGGAGCGCGTGCATACCCGATCCACGCGACGAGCGCGACCAACGGCAGGACCACGAGCACGGTCACCCAAGCCGGCGGCAAGTCCAGCAACTTGAACTCAGCGCGCACCGCTTCAGGGGCTGCTTGTACGCACAGTGCGAGCCACAGCATCATGTGTCCCACCTCATGCGCTTCTCCTGTGTCCAATCCATGCGGCCCACAACGACTCGATGACCAAGGCCGCTAGCACGGCCAGCGCGAAGGCTCGCCACAACTCACCTTGACGCGTGGTGTCGTTGTCGTTGTCGTCGTCGGCACGCGGTGCTTGCGCGGATTGCAAGACCGGGTGCAAGGCGGTCAAGGCCGTGCTGTCGATGCGCCGCAGATCGCTTTCGCGCGGGTCCAAACCGATCGCGAACGCCAATGGGGTTTGGCCTTCGATCTCGATGCGGTAGGCACCGGCCCGATCGGTGAGTGAGGTGGGAATAGGTGGCAAGCTCCAGCGGCCACCTTGTTGGATCGCTTCGCCATCCAGCGGTTTGCGCGCCCCTGTAGGCGTGATCACAAGTGCTTGGCGCGGATACTGTGCTGTCGTGCCACGCCAGACGCTGTTCGGTGGCAAGGACAAGGGTGCAGGTGCCGGCGAACCTGCATCGCGCAACCACTCCCACGCTAGGGGCACCAGCGTGGCAGGGGACTCGGGCAAGCGCGTCCACGCGGGGCCGATGGTCGTGGCCCACCACCACACGCGTCCGCGTCCATGTTCGCGCTCGACGAATAGCGGTGCAGCGCGGTCGTCATCCAAAGAAGCCAGCACGCGCGCGCCATCCAGCGGTTTGGACGCGATCCAGCCGTAAACCGGGATCTCGGCAAACAAAGGCGCAAAGCGCTCGTCGGCAAAGAACGCGAGGGCCGGATGGCGTGCATCAAAGCTGCGCGGGCGGGACCAACGGCCTTCACGAGTACGCAGGCCATCGAACTCCAACAGCTCGACAGGCAGGAGCTTGCGACCCGCCTCGCCCATGCGCTGGTTCCAAGCGCGCGGATCCACACGGTCACCGGCGGAGAGGATCAACGACACACCGTTGGTGACAGCCTTGTCCAACTTTTCCGCGACGCTGGGTGCCGGCGCTTCGCAATCGGCGAGCCAGATCACATCATGCTTTGTCAAATCTACTTCACTGGAGCCCAGATCCGCAGGTGTGATTTCCACGACCTCGAAAGGGGCCTGTAGAGCCAGCGCCCCGTCCTCGACTGCAGGCACCAACACCGTGCGCAAGTAACCGAGTTCGTCTTCCTCGATGCGCGTAGCTTGGTTGCCATTCACCAAGAGCACGCGCACCGCGGCCGGCACATCGACCACGATGGCGCGTTCATCATCGCGCGGCAGGCGATCTCCAGCCTCGAGCTTGGCTTCGACCACATGCAGGCCGCCGCTGCCAAAGGACAACACAAAGACCGCTTCGGCACTGCTGCGTGCAGGCACATCGATGGTCTGCAGCGGCCGGCGCTGACCGTCCACCGACAACGCCACCCGCACACCGCGTGCATCACGATCGCCATCGTTGCGCACCGTGGCGCGCAACTCTACGGGCGCATCGGGCGCCGACGGGCGTTCCAACGGTTCGAGTGCGGCCAAGCTGACATTCGGTGGCACAGGCTCCACGCCAGCCATGTCCTCGACAATGACTTTGACCTTGAGCTCTTTCAGGCCGTCCAGAACTTCATACAAGCTGCGCTCGCCCGGTGCGGCTTGCGTGTTGGCAGCGGTGCGCTCGTCCGCTTCAGCACCGCGCAAGTAGACGCTCTCCTGCAGGTCCGTCAGCACATGCACGTCCAGCTGTGCGCCCGCATTGGAGGCATCGTTGCGGGCGTGCTCCAGCACGTCATACAGCGCCGCAGCCAAGTCGATGACCTCATCCGTGGGCTCGGCCAGGCTGTCGAGCAAGCTGCGTGCTTGTTCGGGAGTGGTGGTCGACAGCAAGCGCGGTGTGGCCGCAGCGGCGATCAAACGCACGCGGTCGCCGCGCGCAGGATCCGCTTCGCGGGCCAAGGCGCGTGCACGCTCGAGTGCCGCTTCCCACGCTGTACGAGTCCCGGCCGCTTGGCCCATGGAAGCCGAGCTGTCCACCACGATGACCAACTCGCGCCGCGCTTCCGTCAAGCCAGCCAGCGGACTGGCTTCACCCGTGAACGGGCGTGCGAGGGCAAAGGCCAAGAATCCCACGGCGAGAGCGCGCAAGAGCAACAACAACCACTCTTCGAACTGCACACGCCGGCGTGTCTTGCGCCAGGCTGCTTCCACAAAGCGCATCGCAGCCCATGGAAGGGGACGATGGTTGCGGCGATTCAACAAGTGGATCGCGATGGGGACCGCTGCTGCCAGCAAGCCAAACAACAGCGCGGGGTTGGCAAAGCCGCCGAAGAGGTTCATCGTCCACGACCTCCGCTGCGGATGCGCGCTGTGCGAGCGGCGAGCCAGGCTGACAGCACCACCTCGACACCACGGTCGGTGCGTAGTTGCACCACTTCGGCACGCAAAGCGCGCGCCTCGCGCGCCAGAGCTTCTCCATGAGCCTTCACTTCCGCGAGGTAGGCATCACGCAGCGCGCGCGGATCGACCTTCACACGACCTGCACCTTCCAAACCATCCAGCCGCAACAAGCCGTCGAACTGGAAGTCCAGTTCGCGTGGATCGACCACTTGGAACAGGATCAGGTCGTGGCCTCCGGCCGCCAAGCGTCGCAAGCCGGCTCCAATCTGCGCGGGATCATCGTAGAAGTCGGAGAACACGCACACGACTCCTTTGCCCTTCTGGCGCAGCTTGGGCGCGATCCACTCGAGGACCGTGCCAATCTTCGTGCCACCACCTGCGGCGGAACGCTCCAGTGTGTTCCAGATCGAGGCGCGCTGACCGGCACCACTCTTGGGCGCGATCTTGTCGTGCGCTGCTTCATCGAACAGCACCAAACCGGCGACGTCGCCTTGCAAAAGAACCAGGTGCGCCAAAGAGGCCGCACACCAGCGCGCGTAGTCGTACTTGGTCCAGGCTTGCGAGCCATAGACCATCGACTCACTGCGATCGACCAGCACATGACAGGCAAGTTCGGTCTCTTCCACGAACTGCTTGACGACGAGGCGATCGTTGCGCGCATAGACCTTCCAGTCCACGCGGCGCAGCTCGTCGCCCAGCACATACGGACGGTGCTGCGCGAACTCGACTGACGAGCCCAAGCGTCCCGAACGGTGGCCGCCAGTCATGAAACCGTCCACGACCGAGCGCGCCACGAGCTCAAGGCTCGACAAGCGATCGAGTACTGCGGGATCTAGGCTCTGGAGGCCTTGGGCCATATGGATGGTGTCAGCTTTGCTTGACGCCCGGCACGCCCAGACCGACCTTGCCGCCAGCATCGATCTCTTGCAGCAAGCGATCGATGACGATGTCGGAGGTGATGCCTTCGGCTTGTGCGGAGTAGTTCGTCACGATGCGGTGACGCAGCACGGGGTGTACAACGGCCTTGACATCTTCGATGGCCACATGTGTGCGACCAGCCAGCGCAGCGTGCGCCTTGGCGCCCAAGATCAGGAACTGGCTGGCGCGCGGGCCCGCGCCCCAGCTGACCCACTGCTGCAC
>JBILXQ010000134.1:0-6798 GCA_044378375.1 Planctomycetota bacterium | reverse complement strand
TGTCATCGTCTTCGCCTTCGGCAGCGTGTTCCGCACCAGCTTGTGCTGTGGCGGCTTGCTCGGCTTCTACTTGCGAAGCAGCCGCTTCAGCGGAGACAGCCTCCGCGTGAGCCGGAACGCTAGCAGCTGCTTCGTGCGCTTCGGCCTCTGCAGCCGGCTCATGCGCGGCCGCTTCATGACCAACGGCCTCGGCGTGTTCAGCCGACTCGTCCTCGGTGACTTCGCCCTTCTTGATGGCCGCGACCAACAGATCCGCCAGCGGCGACAAGCCACGATCGATCGCCAACTGCACTTCGGGTTCAGGGCGGCGATGAGGAACGAACAAGTCCTCCAACTCAAAGCGATCCATGCAGGTGCGGATCGCCTCCACATGATGCGGGGCTACGGATGCATCCTTCTCGATCAAACGCAGGATCGTGCCGCGACGACGATCGAGTTCTTCCATCTCGGTACGACGACGCTGCAAACGACGAATGGCGCTCTCAGGCAGAGCTTCCACCTCGGCACGGCGGAAGCGACCGATGAACGGCGCGGTCAAGCCGGCGTCCAACATGGTCAATGCGCTAAGCACGCTCTCGGGCTTGATCGAGAATTCGTGCGCGAGGGCCTGCACGATCAAAGTGGCGGTCACGGTAGGGCCTACTGGGGGTCCGTAGCTGCTGAACGCAGACCGCGTCGTTCGTTCGGCGGGCTGCGCGGGGCAAGTGGTGGGCCCCCCATCATACCAGCGAACCTAGGCGGGAAGTTCGTAGAGCGAGGCGCGCTCTTCTTCTGCCACCAAGGCCGCACCTTGGCAGACTTCCCAAGCGACGGATTCGTCCAGCCCGGGGACGGTCCACTCCCCCAGCGCCCGCCCCGTCAGGGCATCGCGCACATCGATCAGCGCCTCTTGGACGAGGTACAGCTTGCCGTCATCGCACTTCATGCTGATGTCCGGCACCGCGTCTCCACGGCGGGACGACAGGATGCGCCACCACCGCGGCCCTTCGGTCGCGGCACCTTCGGCCGCGAACGACACCAAGGTCAGCGAGTCCACATTGCCGCCATCGGGATGCAAGGCAAGGTCGGTCATGAAGCGCGGCATCGCTTCACGCGGCATGATCTGACCGAGGTCGCGCGTCAGCAACGTCACGCCGCCCTGCCATGCCGCGATCGCCTGGATCGCAGGCAAGCGCGCGGCCACGATCTCTTCTTGGAACTTGCCGGTCTTGGCATCGAGGCGCAACACACCTTGACGGCTGGTGTTGGCGTTGGTGTAGACGACGTAGACCGAGTCTTTGTGCCGCGCGAGATCGTGGTAGCGCTCGCCGGGGCGACGGTACTGCCACGCTTCCTCCATCGCCGAGGTGTCGATGGCGACGACGGCCTTGGGCGTGGTGGTGATGCACACATCCGGCCCCACAAGTGCCGCGTCGAACAGGTCGATCTTGTGCACACCCAACAGCTCGCCACTATCGAGCCGCATGCGCACGATGCGATGACCATGCGCACTCGGGCCCAACACCACTAGGTCTTGATCGGGCCCAAACCCCGCACCGAATCCGCGGCCATAGCCGACTTCGCACGGCGAGACCCACAACTGCTCACCGCTGGTGCGATCGAGCGCCACGAGCTTGCCGGGGATGACATCATCCACCCACTTGCCACCAGCCGGTTGGTCGTAGCAATGCAAGAAGACGGGTCCCACTGCGCCGATGGCCAAGCCGTCGACGATGGACTCCATTTCGCGGGCAAAACGGCGGCGCGCGGTGCGGGTCATGGTACGCACAGGATACGAGCGAGCCCGCTGCGGAACAACCGCAACGGGCTCGCTTGGTGGCCGAAGAGGCGGCGGGACTCAGTTCGTCGCCACGCCCACGCTCTTGAGGACTTCGTTGCCGATGTTGGTCGGCACGTCGCGGTACTCGAAGAGCTCCATGGCGTAGCTGCCGCGGCCCTGCGTGGCACCACGCAAGGCCGAGGAGTAGGCGAACATCTCGGCGATCGGGACTTGAGCGCGCACGACGCGCAAGTTGCCGAGCGAGTCGACTTCGCTGACTTCGCCGCGACGGCTGTTGAGGTCGCCGACGACGCCACCGAGGAATTCCTCAGGCACGCGCACTTCGACCTTCATGATCGGCTCGAGCAACACGATGTTGTTCTCGGCCGCTTGCTTGAACGCGAGCTGACCGGCGAGCATGAACGCCAGTTCGCTCGAGTCGACTTCGTGGTACTTGCCGTCGTACAGCGACGCACGGATGTTCACGAACGGGAAGCCCGTCTGGCCACCGCTGTTGAACGCATTGCGCAGACCGTCTTCGACCTTCGGGATGAACTCGCGCGGCACCGTGCCGCCCTTGATCGCGTCCACGAACTCGAAGTCGCCGTCCTCGGTCGCAACCGGGTCGAACTTGACGCTGATGACAGCGTACTGACCACGACCACCCGACTGGCGGATGAAGCGCGCTTCGGTATCGACCGGCTTCTTCAAGCGCTGCTTGTACGCGACCTTCGGCTTGCCGGTGGTCACTTCGCACTTGTAGTCGTTCTGCACGCGGTTGACCATGATCTCGAGGTGGAGTTCACCCATGCCCGAGATGACGAGGTCGCCGGTGGCTTCGTTGGTCTGCGCGCGGAAGGTCGGGTCTTCACGCTGCAAGCGGCCGAGGATTTCGCCCAGCTTGTCGCGGTCGGCCGACTTCTTCGGCTCGACGGACATCGAGATCACCGCTTCCGGGAACACGATCTTGTTGAGCTGGATCGGGCTGTTCTCGTCGCACAGCGTGTCACCGGTGAAGGTGTTCTTCAGGCCGATGATGGCGCCGATGTCGCCGGCGCGGATCTCGTCGACCGCGTCGCGCTTGTTGGCGTGCATCTTCACGATGCGGCCGATGCGCTCCATCTTGCCGGTACGCGTGTTCAAGAGACCCGTGCCCTTCGACAACACACCCGAGTAGACGCGCACGAAGGTCAAGTCGCCCGTCGACTCGGCGATGGTCTTGAAGGCCATCAAGCACACCGGCTCGCTGTCGAGACGCTTGCGCACGGCCTTGTCGTCGGAACGCGGCACGAGACCTTCCACGTCCGGCAACTCGACCGGGCTCGGGAGGAAGTCGACCACGGCGTCGAGCATGAAGCGCACGCCCTTGTGCTTGAGGGCCGAGCCGCACACGACCGGGGTCAGTTCCATGCGGATGGCGCCGCGACGGATGGCCTTGTACACGAGGGCTTCAGGGCAGTCCTGGCCTTCGAGGTACAGGTTCAAGAGCTCTTCGTCTTGCTCGGCAGCGATCTCGAGCATGATGTTGCGGTTCTTGACCGCGGTGTCCATCAACTCGGCCGGCACATCCGACTCGGTGTACGCACGGTCTTCGAGCGACTCGTCGAACTCGTACATCTTCATGCGCACGAGGTCGATGACGCCGCGGAAGTCCTTCTCCGCGCCGACCGGCATGTGGATCGGGCAGGGGCGCGCTTCCAAGCGCGTCTTGATCGACTCGATGGCGCTGTAGTAGTCGGCGCCGACGCGGTCCATCTTGTTGATGAAGCAGATGCGCGGCACGCCGTAACGGTTGGCCTGGCGCCACACCGTTTCCGACTGCGCCTCCACGCCGGACACCGCGTCAAAGACGGCGACCGCGCCGTCCAACACGCGCAGCGAGCGCTCGACTTCCACCGTGAAGTCGACGTGACCCGGCGTGTCGATGATGTTGATCGAGATTTGGTTCCACTCGCAGAAGGTGGCGGCCGATTGAATCGTGATGCCGCGCTTACGCTCTTCTTCGAGGAAGTCCATCGTGGCTTCGCCATCGTGCACTTCGCCCGCCTCGTGGATCTTGCCGGCGAGCAGCAGGATGCGTTCGGTCACCGTGGTCTTGCCGGCATCGATGTGCGCCATGATGCCGATGTTGCGGTGGTTTTCGATCGCACCGCGCTTGCCCGAGAAGGGGCGCGGGGACTCTTTGCGGAGCATGCCTGCCATGGTGAGTTATCTGTCGTCGGCGTCCCAGCGCAGCTGGGACTAGGGAGGAGTGGCTACGGATAGAACCGAGCCGCGAGTTCAGGGCGAATAGGGTAACGATGATCTGCGTAGCGTCAAGCAAAGGCGTGTGGGCCTAGGTCGATGTGCTTGGGACAGGGTGATGCACCAGGCCTAGGCTTGGCGGGACGTTTACGCGATAAGTCTATTCTAGACAATGACTTAGTTCATCGTTTCGACCCCGCGTGCACACTGAGCTGGACCAACATCCCTAGCTGGGGCGGTTGCGCCCCAGCCGCTCATGCGCCGCTACGAATTCCCCCGCCGTGAACGCCGCCATCAAGGACACATCCCCCGCCAGCACCGTCGCCGCCGCCACCTCGGCCAGCCGCTCACTCCGGCCCGCCCCACTACAACCCAAGAGCTCCAAGCACTCACGCGCCGTCCCCTGCCCGGTCCCGCCGCCCACAGTCCCCAGCAACAGACACGGCACGTGCGCCGAGGCATACAAGTCCCCCTGGGCATCCAGGGCGAAATCGAGGCTGCCGACGGCGCTTTCGCCGAGGTAAGCGATGTCTTGTCCCGTGGCTAGGTAGAGCGCGCCCAGCGTGTTGGCCGATTGGACCAGATGATTGTGCGTGCCCAAGCGTTCGAAGCCGATGGTGTAGCTGCGCAGGATGGCGACCATGGCCTCGGGGGTCGTGCGCGCCAGGTCCTGCAGCGCAGCACGCGGGATCACTACTTCGGCGCAGGCGCTGCGGCCGCGACCTTCAAGTCGCGCGCGTGCATTGGCGCGCTTCTCCACATCCTCGCCGTGCACATGACGTTCGCTAGGCGCGGTCGCAGCGGCGAGATCGGCGCTGATGAGGTCCGCTGCTCGCGCGGCCATGTTGATGCCGAGCGCATCGCCGGTGGAAAAGCCCAGAACCAAAATCAAACGGCGACCGGCCAGCTCCGCGTGCGCATCCAACAGCGCACCGTGCTGTGTCGTGGTGCGCACGAGCGCGCGCCACGCTTCCACGCGTGCGGGCACTTGCTGGGCGGCTTGCCACGCGGCCTCGGCGCTGGGGTACACGAGCATCGGGCTCTGCGTCAGGCGCGAAGCCAAGAGGCGCGTGCGCACGCCGCCACCGGCATTCAGCAAGCGCATACCGCGCGATGTCGAGGCCACGAGAGCGCCTTCGGTGGTAGCCAACGGCACACACACCTCGTAACGGCCTTCTGCTCCGTGCACCACCATCGGGCCTGCAAGACCGAGCGGCACTTGCGCGTAGCCCACAAGGTTCTCGATCTTGCCTTGTGCCGCTTCTGTAGGCGTGGGCACACCGGCCACATGGCGCGGCACCTGACCGCAGGCTTCTGTCCAGTATACTTGACGGCGATAGACCGCCTCAGGGGAGTAGTCAGCCCCCGCATCGCGCGGGATTTTCGGTAGGTGGTGCGCATCCATGGGTGGCGCGAGCATGGTACTGGTATGCAGGCATGTACGAGGACTCCCAAGCAACGAACGCCGCTCTGGCGTGGTGGCATGCAACGCTGGACGGGGCTGTGCTGCAGCGCGGGCCTGACGGGCAGGCGAGGCTGACGGTGCAGCTGCCAGCTGGCTACACAGTCCAACTCGCCGAGCAAGCACCGTGCGGCACTGGGGACACGCTCTGCGTACCTGCCAGCCAATGGGAACGCGTGCGCTTGTGGCAGGGACCGGCGCTGCTGCGCGACAGCCATGTGGCCGCGGGTGAAGTGTTCTTAATCGCAGGTCAAAGCAACTCGGCGAACTGGGGCGAAGAGCGACTGCAGTGTTCGGACGCACGCGTGCGTGCCTTTGATGGCCGAGCATGGCATGCGGCGCACGATCCTCTGCCGGGCACGCAAGACCAGTCCACGGGTGGCAGCCCTTGGCCGATGTGCGGCGCGTTGCTGGCACAAGCGTTGAACTGTGCCGTGGGCTTTGCGTCGTGTGGCTTTGGCGGAACATCCATCCGCGCCTGGCAGGCCGGGCCGTTGCAGCAAACGCTGGTGGAGCGTGCGCACGCCTTGAGCGGCTTGCGTGGCGTGTTGTGGCACCAAGGCGAGGCCGATGCGGATGTAGGGATGACGAGCGCGGAGTACGCTGCGTTGCATGCTGCCTTGCGGCAAGCGCTAGCGCAGCATCTCGGGCATGCAGTGCCGTGGTGGGTCGCACGCGCCACCTTTGTGCCCGGCCGAGAGGCCCACACTCTTGCAGGCGTGCGTCAGGCGCAAGAGTCCATGGCGACCACGGGCGAGGTGTATGCCGGACCTGACACGGATCTGTTGTTGGGCCCCATGCGCCACTCCGTCGACGGCATTCACTTCTCCGGAGCCGGCTTGCGTGCTCATGGTCGCGCATGGTCTGACATGATCCTTGCGAAGCTTGTCGTGCGCGGTGCGTAGACTGCGACCATGAACCATCTCGATCGCCGTCAAGTGCTCGCTGTCAGCGCCGCAGCCGCAGGAGTCTTCGCCACCTCATCGTTGTCATTGGCAGCGCGCAAGGAAGAGAGCGCGCCCAGCAAGTTGAAGATCCTCATCTTGGGTGGCACGGGCTTCCTTGGGCCAGCTCTGGTCGAAGCAGCCAAACCGCACGGACACGAAGTCGTGCTCTTCAACCGTGGCAAGACGAATCCGAGCATGTTCCCCGAGTTGGAGAAGCTGCGTGGCGATCGCGACCCCAAGAAGGGCGAAGGCCTCAAGTCGCTGGAAGGTCGCGCCTTTGATGTGGTGTTTGACGACTCGGGCTACTTCCCGCGGCATGTGGACGCGAGCGCGGAGATCCTCAAGAAAAGCGGCACGAAGCACTATGTCTTTGTGTCGTCGATCTC
>JBILXQ010000133.1:0-6814 GCA_044378375.1 Planctomycetota bacterium | reverse complement strand
GCCGTCGTGCGTTGCTACGACCGCACCTTTGCCTTGGGCCTGGGTGAGAAGGAGATCGCACTCATCGCCGAGTTGGACCCGGTTGTCCGTCCGGCAAGCACACCGACGACGACGCCTGTAGAGGCCGCGTCGTTCAGCAAGTTGTTTGCGCGCTTGCGCAACGGCGATCAAAGCAGTGTGGCGAAGGACGGTGCCGCGTGATGGACCGTTTGCTGAAGCTCTTGTTCGCGATCGCCATGTTGGCGCTACCCGCATTGGCGCAACAAGCGCCGATGATGGGACCTGAAGCGATGGGCCCCGAGGCAGCACTCCTGAACGCTGCTACGCAAACCACGAGCGATGGCCGCATGGCCACCGCGGTCGAGATCGCGATCCTGTTGACGATCTTGTCGCTGTTGCCGGCGATCCTCGTCACGGTCACGAGCTTTACTCGCATCGTGATCGTGCTGTCGTTTGTGCGGCGAGCGATGGGCGTCAACGAACTGCCGCCGAACCCTGTCATCATCGGTCTAGCGTTGTTCTTGACGAGCTTCGTCATGGCGCCGGTCGCCGAGCGCATCTGGGAGAAGGCGTACATCCCGTACAAGGAACAGCAGCTCTCTGGCGAGCAAGCCGGTGAGGCCGCTTGGGTAGAGCTGCGCGGCTTCCTAGTGGCCAACACGCGCCAGAGCGAGATCGATCTCTTCGTGGACATGGCCAAGCTGCCGCCGCTGACCGAAGAGGACATCGCCTCAGGACAAGAACGCGAGCTGCCGATGCGCGTCGTGGTGCCCGCGTTCGTGCTGAGCGAACTCAAGACCGCCTTCCAGATGGGGTTCTTGCTGTTCCTGCCGTTCCTCGTGATCGACCTGGTGGTGTCCAGCGTGTTGCTCTCGATGGGCATGTTCATGCTGCCACCCGTGATGATCTCCACACCGTTCAAGATCCTTGTGTTCGTGCTCGTCGACGGTTGGCACCTCGTGTGCGAATCGCTCGTGACGTCGTTCCATGTGACCTAGTGCACACACCATGGACTTAGAACTTCAACTCGTAGACCTCGCGCGCGAACTGCTCTGGACGACCATCGTCCTGGCAGGTCCTGTGTTGGTTGTAGGCCTCGCGGTCGGCGTGGTCGTGAGTCTGTTCCAAGCGCTGACCAGCGTGCAGGAGCAGACCATGTCGCTGATCCCGAAGATGATCGCCACGATGGTGGTGGTGCTGCTCTTGCTGGCACCGGCGTTGCAAATCCTGCGCGACTACACCGAGCGCATCCTCTCACAGCTCGTGAGCTTTGGACTGTCGTGATGGACATCGCGCTCCAACCAGGCACGCTAGAAGCGTTCGGGCTGTACATGGCCCGCACGAGTGCCCTGATCATTGGTGCGCCCTTGCTGGGTAGCGGAACCGGCTTTTCGGCCTACAAGATCGCGCTGATCACGGGTGTCGCGTTCCTGTTGTACATCGCGAACGGTGCGCCGATGAACCATCAGCCGGATGCCGTCGAGTACGGCGTGCTGATGTTGCGTGAAGTCACGATTGGTCTCGCGCTCGCGTTCACCTTGCACATCGTGCTGGTGGCGGTGCGGGTCGCTGGCGAGATGGTTGGCCACGAGATGGGCTTCAACATGGCCAGCATCGTCGACCCTGCTACGGGCGTGAATACGCCGGTGATCACCCAGATGTGGGAGATCTTCTTCTACCTCGGCCTGCTGTCGGTTGACGGCCATCACGCTTTGCTGCGCGGCTTGGGCGAGAGCTTCGAACGCGCGCCCGTCGGCATCATGGCCTTCTCGCAAGACCTACACACCATCGCGGGGACGATGTTCTCGCAGATGTTCCAGGCCGGAATCGTCTTCGCCGCGCCGGTGCTGGTGTTGTTGTTCACCCTGAGTGTGCTGATGGGTGTGCTGGCACGCCTGGTGCCTCAGTTGAATGTCAACGAACTCGGTTTCACCGCCCGCGTGGCCGTGGGGCTCGTGGCGTTGCTGGCCTTTGTGCCCTTGTTGAGCCCTGCCCTTGGTCGCTTGTACGAAGCGTTGGATTTTGGGATCGGGCGCACCTTGGATGCGTTGGGGAGCTGACTCCCAAGGAGCACACACATGGCCGAGAGCGACGACGACAAGGACGACAAAACAGAAGAAGCGACGCCACGGCGCCGAGATGAAGCGCGTGAGCAAGGTCAAGTAGCCTTGTCACAGGACGTGCTGGGTGCTGCGTCGTTGTTGATGGCCACTTTGGTCCTTGTCATCGGTGGTGGAAGCCTCGCGACCAGCCTTGGTGCCTTGCTCGATGGCTCGATCGGGCTCCTTCCGCACTGGGGCACCATGGAGCTCGACGCCGAGAGCGCCACGGGCCTCGTGTGGGCCGCCGCCGAAGTGGTTCTGCCCTCGGTGGCCTTGATCATCTTGCCGTTGTTCCTCGTCGGCATCTTGGCTGGCTACGGTCAAATCGGCTGGCGCCTCGCGCCCAAGGCCATCGCCCCTGACCCGAACAAGATCAACCCGGCCAGCGGCTGGAAGCGCATCTTTGGCATGCGTTCCGTGATGCGCACGACCACCGCGACGATCAAGATCCTCGTCATCACGATCGCCGTCAGTGTCGTGGGCTGGAACGCGCTGCCTGAACTCGCTTCGTTGGGCGACAACGATCTCGGTCCTGTGCTGTGGGGCGCGGGTGCCATCGTCTTGCGTTGCGTAGCGGCTGCGTTGATTGCCGCGGCTGCGGTCGCCGCGATCGACTGGTTCTGGACGCGTCGCCAACACGAGAACGAGCTCAAGATGTCGAAGAAGGACATCAAAGACGAGAACAAGCAAACGGAAGGCGATCCGCACATCAAGGCCAAGATCCGTGAAGTGCAACGAGCGATGGCGCGCCGTCGCATGATGGCGGATGTACCCAAAGCGACGGTCATTGTGACGAACCCGACCCACTACGCAGTCGCGTTGCGCTGGGACGATGCCGAAGGCGTGCAGAAGGGCCGCACAGCACCGTGGGTTGTCGCCAAGGGCGTCGATGCCGTGGCGCAACGCATCAAGGCCGTCGCCGCCGAACACGAGATCGTGCTGTATGAGGATGTGCCGCTGGCGCGCGCCTTGCACAAGCAAGTCGAGATTGGCGACCAGATCCCCGAGGGCTACTACGAAGCCGTTGCCGCAGTCCTCGCTTACGTCTACCGCGTGAAGGGCCTGGCCCCTGTCGCTCAGGACAATTGACAGGAATCGTGACCTATGGCTGACACCGCAAACACCTCACAACAAGCTGGCGCGCTGCTGAAGCGCTGGGCCGACCTGCTGCTAGCAGTGGGCGTGCTCGGCATGCTCGTCACGCTGATCGTGCCGGTCGCGCCTTGGATCCTCGACAGCTTGCTCGCCATCAACTTGGCGGTTTCGCTGCTGTTGTTGCTGGTGGTGATGAACGCGAAGAGCGCGCATGAGCTCTCGACCTTCCCCACGCTATTGCTGTTCACCACGCTGTTCCGTTTGGGCCTCAATGTCGCCAGCACGCGCTTGATCCTGACCTCGGGCGAAGGCGGTCGCATCATCGAAGCCTTCGGTCACTATGTGGCCGGCGACAACCTTGCTGTGGGCTTGGTTGTGTTCTTGATCTTGGTCGTGATCCAGTTCGTGGTCATCACTAAGGGTTCAGGCCGCGTCAGTGAAGTCGCCGCGCGCTTCGTGCTGGACGCGATGCCGGGCAAGCAGATGGCCATCGACGCCGACTTGAATGCAGGTCTGATCGATGCGGATGAAGCTCGCAAGCGTCGCGCGTCCGTCGCGAATGAAGCCGAGTTCTATGGCGCGATGGACGGTGCTTCCAAGTTCGTGCGTGGCGATGCGATTGCAGGTCTCATCATCACCGCCTTGAACTTGGTGGGTGGCATCGCGCTCGGTTCGTACAACGGCATGGAGATCGCTGCCGCAGTCGACAAGTACTCGAAGCTCAGTATCGGTGACGGCTTGGTGTCGCAGATTCCGGCCTTGTTCGTGTCGACGGCCGCTGCGGTGTTGGTGACCAAGAGCACCTCGGATCGCACGCTGGGTACGAACCTCTTCGCCCAGGTCGGCAGCCGCCCGAAGGCGACGCTCATCGCTGCGGGCATGTTGTTCGTCGTGGGCTTGCTGCCAGGACTGCCGCCTCTGCCGTTCTGGACGCTGGCGATTGTGCTGGTGGTGACCTGGCGCGCCACGCGCGGCAAGGAAGGTGTCGAAGCTCTGCTCGCCGAGACCGCTCCTGCACACGCCGGCGATGCAGCTGTGGCTGCGGCCGAAGGCGCTGCGAAGGACGAGCAGAAGGTAGACGAACTACTGGCCGTCGATCGCGTGGCGCTTGAGATCGGTTTCAAACTCATTCCGTTGGTGCAGGACAAGAGCGGCACCGGCATCCTCGACCACATCCAACAACTGCGCAAACGCTTTGCCCTCAAGGAAGGCGTGGTGCTGCCTCCGGTGCGTATCAAGGACAACATTCGCCTTGCACCGAACGGCTACCGCGTACTTGTCGGCGGACACGAAGTCGCGCACGGCGAGATCGAGCCGGGCATGTTCCTTGCCATGGATGGCGGGGGTGTCACGGGCAAAGTGCGCGGCAAGGAGACGAAGGACCCTGCCTTTGGTTTGCCGGCCTGGTGGATTGCCGAGTCGGTGCGGGATGAGGCCGAAGTGCGCGGTTTCACCGTCGTGGACCCGACCAGCGTGCTGGTGACGCACCTGTCCGAAACGCTCCGCGCGCAAATCGGCGAGATCCTGACGCGCGACGACATCAAAGAGATGGTTGACGCTGTCAAGAAAACTTCACCGGCGGTGGTCGACGAACTCATCCCGTCCAAGATGAGCTACGGCGATGTGCAGCGCGTGTTGCGCGGCCTGTTGCGCGAAGGCGTCGCTGTGCGCAACCTGCCGGCGATCTTGGAAGCCTGTGCTGACAACAGCTCGAAGACCAAGGACCCCGAGCAGATGGTCGAGCTTGTGCGGATGCGCCTTGCGCGTGCCTTGGTCGAAACGCACGCGGATCGTGATGGCATTGTGCATGCGGTCACGCTGGATCCTGAGGTCGAGAATCGTCTCGCGGCAGCCGTCAACGGCACCGGTGGTCCCGAAGCGGCCATGGTCAATCCCGCGTGGTTGCAAAAGCTCATGGAACGCACCGCAGCTTCCGTCGCCACTTCGACGAAGGGCGGCAAGGATGTGGTCATTCTCGTGCGTTCGAATGTGCGCCGCTTCTTGACCGAGCTGGCGCGCACCTCACTGCCTAAGGTCGCGGTGCTCTCCTACAACGAAGTTGCGCCCGCGCGTTCTATCCAAACTGCCGCCGTTGTGCGGATGGAGGACTGACCATGCATATCGATCGAATCGTAGGCCGTTCCCTCATGGATGCTCTCGAACGCGCACGCGCTGCTCATGGCGAGCAAGCGGTGGTGTTGAGCCAAGAAGTGCTCTCAGGCGGTGATGTGGCACTGGCCGTTGTGCGCAAAGATGCTGCCCGTGCGATTCCGGTCTCGGGGCGTGTGACAACCTCACGCGACCCGTTGCGCGAAGTGGTCGAGAAGCTCGTGCGTCATGGCGCATCGGAGTCGTTCGTCGCCAGCATTCGTGCCAGCGTCAACGCCCGTGCAGGCGAAGGCCATGTACTCGACCTGGCTGCGGAGGCGATCGCAGCCTTGTATCCGGCCGTGGCCTTGCCGCGCGTTGCCGGTGCAACTCAAGTGGTCGCGTTTGTGGGGTCTACAGGCTCCGGCAAGACCAGCTTGGTCGCACGCTTGGCTGCGCGCTTGAGTACCGCACGCCGCAATGTGGCCTTGGTGTCCTTGGATGGCGACCGTCCCGGTGCCGTCGAGCCTTTGGTCGCCGTGGCACGCGCGCATGGCTTGCCTCTGCTCGCTCCGCGCGGTGCGGCCGCGTGGGACATCGCGGATCTGTATGGTGCCGACTTGGTGTTGGTGGACACCACGGGTGATGCCGAGCGTGATACCGCGCACCTGGCACCCTTCCTCGCGCACGCATCTGCGAAGCTGCGTCTTTCGACGCACCTCGTGCTGTCGGCGGTGGCTGCGCTGGATGCGCACACGCGTAGCTTCCAACGCTGGCATGTACTGGCTCCGACGGCGTGCGCCATCACCAAGCTGGACGAAACCAGCAAGCCCGGCGTCACGCTTGAGGCGGCACTCACGGCTGGACTGCCTGTTTCCTTCTACAGCACCAGCGCGCAACTCGACGCAGGCTTCCATCGTGCCGCTCCTGACCATGCTGCGGATCTCTACTTGCAAGGCGCACTCGCATGAAGAATGCCTCACTAGATGTCGCTCGTCGCGCACCCATTGTCGTCATCACCGGTGGCAAAGGCGGCGTAGGCAAGACCATGTTGGCTGTCAACGCGGCGCTAGCTGTCGCTCATCGTGGTCGGCGGACCTTGTTGGTTGACCTTGATCTGGGCCTTGCCGATGTGGGGGTGCTGCTTGGTCGTGCACCTGCGCACACCTTGGAAGATGTCCTGCTCTCCGGTCTCGATCCGCGCGAAGCCATCGTGACGGTGGAAGCCAACCTTGATGTGTTGTGTGGTTCCTCAGGCACGACGCGCATGGCTGAACTCGCACCGTTCGAGCGAGCGCGCTTGGTGGGCACACTCAAGCAGCTGGCTGTGCACTACGACTTGGTCTTGTGCGACGGCGCAGCCGGCATTGGGGCTGATGCTCTGTCGTTCTGTGCCGTGGCGGATCATGTGGTCCTTGTCACGACGCCGGATCCGGCCGCGCTGACGGACGCGTACGGCTTGATGAAGGCCCTCGACAGCTTTGGAGAACAAACGGGTCGTGAGATCCCCACACCTGAAGTGATTGTCA
>JBILXQ010000132.1:0-6888 GCA_044378375.1 Planctomycetota bacterium | reverse complement strand
CACGCGCTTGTCGCCCCATCGCCAACAACTGCGCAGGATCCGCTGTCACCTTGCTGACTGCAGCGCACAATTCCTCCAAGTTTCCCGTGGTGAAGATCTCACCATTCCAACCCGATCGAACCATCGTTGGGTAAGCACCCGCTTGCGATGTGACAGCTGCCGCACCACTAGCCATAGCCTCCAAGGGCGTGAGACCAAAACCCTCGGAGTACGACGGTGCAACGCATAGCGCTACTCGCTGGTACCAAGCCTTGATCTCAGCTGGCGATAGGTCGCCGAGGAAGCGGATTCTATCTTGTAATCCATGCGCTTGAATCCGGCGCTCTAAGTCGTGCTTGTACTCCACATCCGAGGACATGCAGGCGCCAGCAATCACCGCAGTGAATTCCGGGCGCTCGGGCAGCAGGCGGCACATTGCCTCAACAAAGAGGTGGGTCCCTTTCGTCTTGCGGATGCGACCAAAGCAGCCAATGCCATATCTACCCGGCAGGCCCGTCTCGGACCACGCCGCCTGCTTATCGAGAGGTGGGCAGAACCGATCAGTGTCCACGCCATGGCCAATGACTGCGTCATACCTATCGAGAAATTCCGCGGCCTGTGCTGTGACAGCGATGATCGCGTCTGCCTGATTGACGATTGTCCGCCACACCAACCCATGTCGCCGCGGCGATGGCGATGTGTAGACAAACTTCCATGGCTGGCGGAGCAGTTTGCCGAGCACGAGGCCAAGCAAGAGATCGCCGGCCCGCCTTGCGTGCCAGATGCGCGGTTTACCGCTTGGAGTCCGCGTCCAACCTTGCCGGAGGACATCGCGCAAACGCACTGTGTAGTCTAGACCTAGGCGCCCTCGATCAAGCACGGCCACACGCCGAGAGGCTTGCTGTACGGGCACGAGCGCGTGGATGGTTGCTGAGACGCCCGCAAAACGTGGATGCAGGTTCACTACCAATACATCTGCGTCGCGTAGCGCAGGGCTCGTCGCCAACAGCTCAGGTTGAGATACTTGCCCGCTTGACATGACGCGCAGATCCTCTGCTAGGGGGTTGGGCGTTGCAAGCAAGCAGCGCGAGTGCATGAAGTATGCGCTTGCTGGGCTGCAGCCCGCCCCATGGCCCAAGCTCCCCAGTTGACCCTAAGCTGGGGTGCCAGCAACCACGCAGGTTCAAACCAAGCGCTTGTACGCTTGTCCCCGTCGCGGGTTCCGGAATGCGAACTGTGACACTTCTACAGACACTTCTGCGGGGTTGCTGCGTGTGAAATCGAAGATCCGTTGCATCTGCCGTTCCTCGGTCAGCCAACCGCGATCTCGGGGAAGGCAGATCATGTCAATGGACCGTTCACTGCACCATCGTGCCAACCTAACATCGACGAACTTACGGGAAGAGAGCATGTACCCCAACGGGGGCATAAGACATCCGGTCAGCACCGCCGTGCCGGTTCCGATCTGATCTACGACGGTTGCATGCTCAAGTGCGTCGCCGAAGCGCCAGACTTCCTTTCCTTCGAGGATGCGCTCCGGGCCATAGCGGAGCCAACGCACGAGTCGTTTCGGACTCAAACTAGAGCTAGGCTTGGCGTACACGCCTCCTGCGGCCCCAAGTGCTTCAATGCGGTTACTCGTGGCGTTTACGTAGTCGCGGGGCACATTAGATCGTCGTCGACGAGGAACACCATGTCGTCGGTGTGTGTGGTGGGATAGAACTTGCCGACATCCTTGTAGTCGACGTCCGGCAAGAGCGGCCGCACATTGGAAAGGCTCGGCAACTCGGCAGGAATCTGCGCGTACTCGTTCAGGACGATGTTGAGCAGGTCAACCTGTGGCGCCAAGGCGGCAACGATCGCAGGCAACCGGTGCAGCCTCGCAGGGTATGTGGCGAGATTCGCAACGATCACGCGCACCTTCTCTCTTCGTAGCGCGCGATGCGTTTGCGGACATTAGCCTTGGCATCTGCCACGCCGCGGCAAAACACAACCGTAGGTGTCGCGCAGTGCACGGAAACGGCTCGGTAGCCGGCCGGTTCCAGCTTGGCGAGCACCGCATCGAACAAGGCTGTCGTGAACACCTCGACGGCGACCACCGGGTCGGCGCGCGCAAGCAGCTCCGGCGCCCCCTCAAGGACCTGCAGCTCGTGGCCTTCCACATCGACCTTCAGCACGCCGACTTCGAGCGGATCCACTGACAGCCTGCACAGAGCGTCGTCCAGTCGCTCCGTCACCGCTGTGAATCCGGCGGCTCCTCCCGCGATACGGAAAGTGCCCGGATTGCCTGCGTCCGGAGCCGAAAGCCGCACTTCCCCTGCACGGTCCGAGAGCGCCGTCGGCACGACATCGATGCGCACATGATCTTTGTTTAATTCGGCCAACTTGCACAGCAGATCGCGATTCACCTGCACCGGCTCGAACGCGACGACGCGCAGGCCCATGACAGCGGAGAAGAAAAGCGAGTGGTTACCAACATTTGCGCCCACGTCAATGGCCACGCGTCCGGCCTTGGCTCGCGCACGCACGGCCTCTAGCAGGTCGACCTCGTAGAAGGACCTTCGCTTACGCATCTGGTCCAGAAGGTGATCTTTGGCTCCGCGCTCGGGAACGAGATACGTCTTCCCCTCATGGCGGATCGGGAAACAGCCGTCTGGACGACGACTCCAGCGGAACAGGTCGATGATCTTCATGTGCTCTCGCTTGCTGGCCTCGTTCCGCTCAACTCCTGCTGGACCGCGGCAGCGTCACTGTTCATCCCGCTGGAACGTCGTCCTTCACGATGCCGTTAGGCGTCCAGCTGACGCCGGAGCGCCGCACTTGATGAATCCAGTCCTTGTTGCGCTTCTTCTTCTTTGTGTCCGCGTATGGACGCGAATGGTCAAGGTGCACTAAGGGCGCGCTAAACCGTAAGTGTCGTCCTGGCACACCAGCATTCGCCATTCGGTCCCCGAGTTCCTTGTCGAGGCCACCGTAAGTGATCGTCTCGTCAAAGCCATTGACCTTCAGGATATCGTCGCGCCATGCCGACCAATTTGCCCCACATAGCGACCGACGCGTGGGCCAAACATGCTCAAGAAAGTTCGAGAGAGGCTTCGGACATGGCGCGGACTTGAGCCACGTCGAGACTCGATCGAATGCACGGTTGTGTCGCAACCATTCGCGCTCGAACACGCGTCCGGTGGCGACCAAGTCCACCGTTACTGCAGCCGTCGCTTCAGCGTCGAGACGGATCAAGCTACCCGTTGCGTAGCGACCCCGTCTTGCCAGCTCAAAGTGCCTAGCAACAAAGCATGGATGGATCAGCACATCACCATCGATGAAGACAAGAAAGTCGGCTTCGGAACTCGCGATTGCCTTGTTGAGGATGGCGCACTTCTGAAAACCCCGGTCCTCGTGCCAGAGGTGGCGTACCCGCAGGTGGGGACGCGCCGCAGCAAAGGCGTCTACAACAGCCTTCGTCTCCAGCCCAGAGCCATCGTCGGCGATGCAAATGGAGTCACAGGACACCCATTGACGGGCCACGGATTCCAAACACAGAGCCAGCGAGCGTGGGTTGTTGTACGTCGTCAGCACCAGCTCCGTTCGACCAGGTAGCAGAGTGGCGTTAGAGCGTGTGTTCGGGGCCGGAGGATGGTCCATCATTTCCACTTAACGCCGCAGAGCGACGCCTATGCGTAGCAAGAGCATAAGTCATCTGGAATCGTGAGACAATGTGATGAGTTCTGGGGACTTGCGTCGAGTCGGGCACATGCATGCCCTCGCAACCAACTTGGTTCTGCCACACCATCGACCTCTACAACAAGAGAGCGAGGCCACCCCTGGTTAGGAGGCGGCCTCGCTCGAATCATTCGGCCAGCGGGGGCAGTCCGCTGGGCCGTCGGCGTGGTCGAGGGCAGTCGACCACGCGGGGCTGCGATGAGTTCGCAGATCCGCACGACCGCGGGCAGGCGATCGGGCGGGTTCTAAGTTGTCAGTAGGCCGGCACCGCGGTGTCGATCGCGCGGCTCCACTCGTCGATGCCTCCGCGCATCGACCACACATTCGTGAAGCCGTGTCCTTTGAAGTACGCGGCCACATCCAACGAACGCACGCCACTCTTGCAGTGGAACACGATCTTGGTGTCCTTCGGCAGGCTCATGTACTTGCCGGGGTTGTCGTAGTCGAGCGCTTCCGCGGCGGCGATCTTGGCCAGCGCCAGCTCGTCCGGCATGCGCACATCGAGGAACAGGAACGACTCGCCCGCATCGAGCCAGCCCTTTACCGCCGTGCAGGCCACCTGCAGGTTCGCATCGGCCTCCTGAGCGTTCACGATCGTGCGCACCACCTCATTCAGGTCGAGGATGTTGTGGTCCTTGCACACTTGCGCCAGCGTGTCCGTCGGCTGAAAGCCGCACGAGCTGCAGCCACCGATGTGGTAGCGCTGGAACAGCGCGCGCTGGGCAGCAGGGGCGATGTCCATGATCTGTTCCATGGTCATCTCGGGGCGGATTTGGGCGGCAAGGCTCATGGCGTCGGTCTCAAGAGGTTGAGGTCAGCAGGGCAAACACGCGGTCGCAACCGCAGTCTACCGTTGACTGCCGACTGTCAATCCCTTGGCAAGAGGAGTTGTCGGCCACCTCCCCTTCGGCCTGAGGCGAATTCTTAGAGATTCCAACCTACGCTACCCCTACGCCTGCTCGGCCCCTACTCTGTGCTAGATCCCTTTTGACCGCTGAGGACTGACATGGCCGGAGCCCGCATCACACCCCGCGCAAACGACTACGCGCAGTGGTACCAAGACGTTGTCCGCGAAGGAGGCATGGCCGAAGCCGCCGAGGTAGTGCGCGGCTGCATGGTCATCAAACCGCACGGCTATGCCGTGTGGGAGAAGATGCAGGCCGACTTGGACCGGCGCTTCAAGGAGACCGGGCACCAGAACGCGTACTTCCCGTTGCTGATCCCGTTGTCCTTCTTGGCCAAGGAGGCGCAGCATGTCGAAGGCTTCGCCATGGAGTGCGCGGTGGTCACACATTCCGGGCTCAAGGCGCAAGACGGCAAGCTGACCGTCAAGAACGAGCTCGAAGAGCCATACGTGGTGCGGCCTACATCCGAGACGATCATCGGTCACTTCTTTGCCAAGTGGATCGATTCGTATCGCGACTTGCCCTTGTTGTTGAACCAATGGGCCAATGTGATGCGTTGGGAGCTGCGTACGCGCTTGTTCCTGCGCACGGGCGAGTTCCTGTGGCAAGAAGGCCACACAGCGCACGCCACGCACACCGAAGCGCAAGAAGAAGTGGCGCGCATGTTGGATGTGTACCGTGACTTCGCGCACGAAGTCATGGCGTTGCCGGTGATTCAAGGCACCAAGACGGAGAACGAACGCTTCGCTGGTGCGGTGGAAACACGCTGCATCGAAGCGATGATGCAAGACGGCAAGGCGCTGCAAGCCGGCACCAGCCACGATCTGGGCCAAAACTTCGGCCGCGCGTTCAATGTCACCTTCCAGAACCAGCAAGGTGTGCGCGAGCATGTGTGGCAGACCTCGTGGGGCGTCTCCACGCGCTTGGTGGGTGCGGTGATCATGGCGCACTCGGATGACGAAGGCCTCGTGCTGCCGCCGCGTTTGGCGCCCATTCATGTGGTGATCGTGCCGATCTGGAAGAGCGACACGGAACGCACTCAGGTCTGTGATGCGGCCCACAAGCTCGCCAAAGAGCTGCGTGAAGACGGCTTGACAGTCAAAGTCGACGACCGCGACAACATGCGGCCCGGCGACAAGTACTACGAGTGGGAGCGCAAGGGTGTCCCCGTGCGCATCGAGCTAGGCCCGCGCGACCTGCAGGCCGGCACGGTGATGCTCAAGCGCCGCATCGCACCTGTCGATGCGAATGGCAAGGCCGTCAAGGAAACTTTACCGATGCAGGATCTGGGCCTCGCAGTCGGCAAGATCCTCGACGAGTTCCAGCGCTTCCTCTACGAGCGTGCGCTCAAGTTCCGCGAAGCCAACACGGTGTCCGTGGACACATGGGACGACTTCGTCGCCGTCTTCAAGGGCGAAGGCTCGAAGTTCGTCTACGCGCACTGGGACGGCACGGCAGCCACCGAAAAGGCCATCAAAGAGGCCACCAAAGCCACAATCCGCTGCTTGCCCTACGAAGGGCAAGGTCCGGCCGCTGCACCCGGCGCCTGCATCAAGACCGGTGCGCCCAGCGCGCGCCGCGTGCTGTTCGCCAAGAACTACTGAGATGCGTTGGGCTTTCGTGATCCTTGCTGCTTGCGCCGCTTGCAGCTCGACGCGCTGGCCCAGCGGTCGCAAGTATGAACTGGCTGAAACGCCCGAGCTCATCTCGCGGCGCGGACGCATCGTTCACGACAAGGCGGCCCAGCAGCTCTCCATGCCGTGGATCGGCGCGCGCGTGCCCGCCGGCTGGTTGCGCATCGAAAGTGCGCGCTTTGTCATCTGGCACGACGACAACGGCGACAAGCTGCTGCAGGAACGCGAGACGCTGCTGTCACGCGCATGCACCGAGCGCGTGGAGAAGGTCATGTTCCATGACCTGCAGGTAGCCTTCGCACCGGACCTGCAAGCGCGCTTGACACTGCAGCTTGGGCGCGACGAACTCGGCGCGAATGAGCAGGTCTTCGACTTCGCGTTCGAGCGCGACTAGCGCACCAAGCGCGCTCGACCCGGCTCGGGCTCCAAATCCAGCTCCGGTAAGCGCCGCTTGAAACGCACCGAAGCCGTGCCCTCTGCTTGCAAGCCAAGCAGAATGGCTGCGTCCACACGCGCCTCGGCCGCGCCGTCCACAACCAGACGCGCGCGCGGTCCGTAACAACGCCCCGCAACATCCAACAGTGCGGAGTCCAAGATGTGCCATTCCGTGCGGGCGCCGCGCTGCAACATCCAGCAGCGCCCCCACTCGG
>JBILXQ010000131.1:0-6907 GCA_044378375.1 Planctomycetota bacterium | reverse complement strand
CGGGAGGCCACTTGTCGCGGTCTTGGTGTCGTTCCAACTGTTTGACAGCAGGTTGACAGCATCGCCGATCACCGCAGCGGGCTTCTTCGACACGCTGGCGCTGCCCTTGTTGTAGTCGCCCTTGATGTAGAGCGGGTTCTCCGAGACCACTGTCAAGGCGGCTGGCAGGGTGGCGCCGTTCACTAGGCGCACGCCCTTGGCTTGCGTACCGGTACCAGCCCCTTTGTGGGCGGCATAGACCAAGCCATTGCTAGGCCATTTGCCGCTGAGGTGGAGCTTTTGCATGTCGATGTCGACGATGCGCACCGTGCCGGAGCCTCCGTTGGCTTGACGGGCGTCATAGATCGTGCGCGTGGACACAGCGCCCGCCACCGATTGGATGGCGGCGGTCACATTGGCACCGTTGGCATCGTAGGCAGTCCAAGTTGTGCCATTGGTCTCCACCACGATGACCAAGCCGGCGTTGTCAAGGTAGAAGCCCTTGCCGTGCGTGCCGGTACCTGGCGCCACTTGGGTGTAGCTACGACTGGCGGAATCGTAGACATAGTCGCCAGCCGTACGCGGCTCATACATCGACACCGACCCAATGCGCGGCACTACGGCCTCGCCTACATCATGGTCGGAACACTTGACAGTGTTGCCTCCACCGCCGGCGTAGCCATCGGGTGCGCTCCAGTAGTCCAAAGCGCCAGGCCCCCACGGCAATAGGTCGCCGGTATCGGTGTAGTCCTCGTTGCCGTTGGCGTCATAGCCAGTGAGGAAGGTGCTGTCGAAGCCACCATCATGCCCGATGCCCATGCTCGCGAGTTGCGACTCGGACCACATCGTGTAGTACGAAGTGGGCTCCGCAGCGTTGAACGGATCGGCCACCCATTGCCGAATGCGCACAGTGCCGGCGGTGTTGGACGGCTGGTCCTTGCGGTAACGGTACATGTCACCAACCGCGCGCACATAGTTCGTGTTCATGGTCAGCGTGGCGCCAGCGCTGGTGAGGTACATGTCCGAGTTGGTGTGCACACGGCCACCGATGGTCATGTTGGCACCGGGATTGACCTCAAGATCGTTCGTGTAGAAGACCGCGAACTGAAACAGAGGTGTCGCCTGCGCGTTGATGTAGCGCAGCGTTTCGTGCTCAAAGCGTCCTACCGTCGCCGTCGAGCGAATCTCATAGCCGGTCACGATGGTTTGAATGCCCGATTCATCCTCAACCACATCGTCGAAACCCGTGGGCCGAATCGCCCATGTGACCGTTTGGCCATCGATGAGCGTGGTGCCCGTCGTGGGCACTTGCTCCCAGTTGGCTAGCGCGCGCTGGATCTCCTTCTTCGCGGCTTCTGATCCACCCTCGGCCAAGTAGCGTGCTTGTGTAGAGCTGCGCTTGGTTTGGGCCCCTTTTTCGGCCGCCAGAGACAAGGTCAGCGAAGCGGCCACCATGCCGCCTGCGATCATGGCGCCAAACACCGCGTAGACCAACGCCACACCGGCCTTGGAGCCACGCTTGCCTCGATTCATGGTCTTCATGTGTTCACTCGTTGCGTGGTTCGATCACGCTCTCCCCTTGCCAGCGGTGCAACGCGCCAGCATCGTCCGTCGTCTGCAACCACAACCGCACGCGCACTGCGCCCACAGGTACGCCTACGGGGTCCGTGGTGCTCGTATCGAACACCACGCGTTCTACATCGCGAGCGAGGGTGCGCTCACGCACTCCTGCTACGCGCAGCTCGAGTGCCGTGCGGCCGCTGGCTTCGGTGGTGAACACAAAGCCCGCGTCCGTTGTGGACCAGCGCACTGTGCCGCTACCCGGGTCGATGTAGGGCGCGTCATAGATGCGCACCAGTTCTGGTGCAGGACTCGGCAAGGCCTCGTACATGCCATCGGGATCCAGCTCGTCGAGCGTGCAGTCGAGGCAGTAGTTGGTGCCATCGGCTGCTTGACCGATGCGCTTCATGTCGGCGCGGGCGTAGATCAGCTCGCGATTGAAGCCGTGGCCTGGTTCCCCTGCGCTAGCGCGCTCGGCGGGCACCGCATGGTTGTAGGCGAGGAACCCAGCTCCAGCCTGACCATCGGTATAGAGATGCGGGTACTGGTGTCCGTTGGCGTACACAAAGCCGCTCTTGCGCAGCTCGCTGCCGATATCGCGCAAGGCCTTTTCGCCCGAGGTCTGCAGGCGTTCCGCGGCACGTGTGGTCAGCGATTGACGACGCGTGGCTTCTAGCTGTTGCACCAAGGCACCGGTGATGACGAACAACAAGGACGAGGAAATGGCGATCTCAATCAGGCTGAAGCCGGAGCGGGACCGGGATGCTGAGGTGCGCGGTTTCATTTGGTCTTCATCCCCCGCAAGACGGCGCTGCGTTGTACGCCGCGACGATCCGTCCAAGTCGTCGTCATGACGATGGGCAATGGGTCTGGCACGGAGCCACCCAAGGTGTAGCCCGGATAGGTAGCGACAATGCGCTGGTCGCGTAGGTGCAAGCGCTCAAACGCGGCCACCGGTTGGCCACTCTCAAAGCGCGAATCGTCGATCGGGATGGTGTCGATGGACATGGCCATCACGGACTCCATCGCCGATTCCAAGTCCGCCAGCGCCACATTGGTCTCCTTGGCGCCGTCCTGCAGGCGCAACGCAGCGATTTGAGCCACGCTTGTGGACAAAACCGCAATCAGGAGGACCGTGATCGCCACGATCATCTCGACCATAGTGAAACCGCCTGCCCGGCGGGGTGTGCGCGGTTTGCGCGCACAGAGACCCTGTGTCATGTCTGCCCTAGCGTTGCCCTTCAAATGTGGTGACCCTGCCCGGCCACCTGCCTACAATGTCGCAATTAGACAAATGCAATCTTGAAGGCTTCGTGCAAAAAGTGTCACAGGAGTCAGTAGGGACTGTGTCTGGCGGTGACCGAGTGGCTACTATCCTCCCTATGAAAGCCACCCTGCTCGCTCTCGCAGCCCTAGCCGGGCTTGCGACCGCCGCTACCTACACTATGGTCAACAAGGACTACACCAATCCCCCGCCGTCCGCTTCCGAGCTGGCGCGTACCGCTGCAGTCGCCAAGATCAGCCTCGGCGAGGCCGTGGCTGCCGCCGAAAAGGCCAGCGGCGGGAAGGCGCTGCGTGCCGAGCTGCAGGTGGAAGGCAACAAGGCCACCTACTCGGTGCAGTGCGTGGGTGGTGGCAAGTCGTGGATGGTTACGGTGGATGGTGAAATCGGCGCTGCGACTCCGACCGAAGTGCCGCCGTGGACTTGCCCGGGCGCACCGTACGAAGGTGATTGGACGACCACTCCGTCGGGCCTCAAGTATGTGGATCTCGTCGTGGGTACGGGCGCGCAGCCTGCCAGTTCGACGACCACAGTCAAGGTGCATTACAGCGGTTGGTTGCTGGATGGCACCAAGTTCGACAGCTCGGTCGATCGTGGCCAACCGATTGACTTCGGCCTGAACCAAGTCATTCGCGGCTGGACCGAAGGCGTGCAGTCGATGAAGGTCGGCGGCAAGCGCAAGTTGATGATCCCCTACGCTCTCGCGTACGGCCCCAGCGGTCGCCCGCCGACGATTCCGCCCAAGGCCACGCTCGTGTTCGATGTCGAGCTCATCGCCATCGTCAAGAACTGAGCATCGTCAAGAACTGAGCGCCCTAGGCTGAACGTATAGCAGATTTGACACGCATGGCGCGCCGACTAGCTCCCTGTCCGGAGAAAGAGGCGCGCCTTGCTGCATTCTTAGCGCAGCGCGGCGCCGAGGCTGTGCTGCTGACGGATCGGGCCAACATCGCTTGGCTCACCAATGGCTCGGATGTGCACTGTGATTTGTTTGGAGTGTCTGGTGTGGCGCAGTTGCTGTGGTCGCCGCAGCAACGCTTGGTGCTGACGAGCAACATCGAAGCCGCGCGACTGGCCGAGGAGGAGTTCGGCGATGCGTGGTCGATCCAGTCCGCGCCGTGGTGGACCCCGCGCGCAGCATTGCCGTACCCCTTTCTTGTCTGTGACACCGACCCTGATGATCCGCTCGCTGCGTTGCGTGCCCCGCTGACACCGGGTGATGTAGAGCGCTTGCGCAGCCTTGGTCGTGATGCGGCCGACGCTACGCAAGAAGCTCTGTTGAGCACACAACTAGGCGAACGCGAACTGGATGTGGCGGCGCGTTGGATCCACGCGTTGCGTGCGCGCGACCTGCAAGTACCCGTGTGTTTGGTGGCCGCTGATGAGCGCGCGTATCGGTATCGTCATCCCATCCCTACCGAAGCACGCGTGCATCGCAACTTGTTGGCGGGTATGTGTGCCACGCGTGACGGCTTGGTGGTGTGTCTGTCGCGCATCTTGAGCGTAGGCACTCCGAGTGCAGACCTTGCGCGCCGCCATGCAGCCGTCCGGCAGGTTGAGCGTGCTCTGCATGAGGCTACGCGCGCTGGTCAGACGCTTGGACAGGTGTTGCAGACAGGGATTGACGCGTACGCGCGGGTGGGCTTTGCCGAGGAGTGGCGGCACCATCACCAGGGTGGGCCGATGGGCTACCGCACGCGTGAACGCATCGCTACGCCCCACGATCCAACCTTGGTAGTAGCTGGGCAAAGCTACGGCTGGAATCCCTCCATCGCGGGCGTGAAAGCCGAGGACACGCTCTTTGTGGATAGTCGTGGAGTCGGCGAGGTACTGACACGCATGACCGCTTGGCCGCTCGAAGACGGACGCCCGGCGATCGCGCAGTTACCTTAGGGTTGATGATGCGCTGCGCGGCCGCGCGCGACGTCGACGCGACTCAGGAGTCCCGCGCCAAGCAAGAAGAAGCCAATGACCGACAGCAGCGCCGCATCGGTGCTCGGCAAGACGGCAAAGGCCAAAGGCCCCAAAATGCCGGCGAACTTCTCCAAAGTAGAGAACAGGCCAAAGAACTCAGCCTGACGGTGCGCTGGCACCATGGATGCATACAGCGAGCGGGAGAGCGCTTGGGCCCCGCCTTGCACACAGCCGATGAGCCCTGCTAAGAGCCAGAAGTCGCCGGCTGTTTCCAAACTGCGCGCCAACAGCGCGGCGATCACATACACGGCGATGGCCACGAACAGCATGGGCTTCGCGCCTGTGCTGCGCGCGATGCGACCGAAAAGCAGCGTCGCCGGAATGCCCACCACTTGCACCAACAAGATGGCCTTGAGCATGTCAGCAGCAGCGAGTCCCTTCTCATCGCCAAAGGTGGTGGCCATCCGGATGATGGTTCCGATGCCATCGTTGTAGGCAAAGAAGGCCAGCAAGAAGATGAAGGCGTCGCGTCGTTGACGTAACTCTGTCAAGGTCTGCCAGAGCGCGCGTAACGCGGCGCTGACGCGCGTGTCGCGCTGGGTATCGTGTCGGGTTTCCTTGACGCGCAAAAGCAGTGGAAGGCTGAACACCGCCCACCACAGGGCGACGAACAGCATGCTAGCGCGCACCGCGAGCTGGGGATCACTCTCCGAGCCGGGCAAGATCGGGTACAGCAAACTGGCCGCCACCGCCGCTAAAGCGAGGCCACCACCCAAGTAGCCCAAGGCATAGCCGCTCGTAGAGAGAGCGTCATAGTCTTTGGGCTCGGCCACATCGACCAACATGGCGTCATAGAACACGAAGCTGCCGACTGCGCCCAAGTTGGCCAAGGCAAACAGCGTGCAGGCCAGCGCCGCTTGACCCTGTTGCACGAAGGCCAACGCCGCGCAGGCGCTCGTCCCTAGTACCACAAAAGCCGTGAACCAACGCTTCTTGGAGCCGCGCGCATCTGCCAACGCCCCCAACAGCGGTGAGAGCAGCGCAGAGAGCACCAGTACCATGGTGGTGGCCCAAGCAAAGCTGGTGCGCTTGGCATCGTCGCTCAGATCGACAGCCACATAGTTGCGGTACCAGACCGGAAACACCGCCGTCACCACGACGGTGTACATCGCGCTATTGGCCCAATCGTAGATAGCCCAGGCGCGCGCATCCGCGCGGGCTAGTCCACAGCGAGCAAGAAGCGTGTTTCCCACGCGCTGCAGGCTACCCTCGACCCGCAGGTGAGCGGTAGGCTCTCTTGGTGACTCTACTCCCGCCCGATCCCTATCCGTCGCTGGCTTGGTTGCAGGAGCGTGCCGTAGCTCCACTGGCCCCCAGCGAACTGGACGCCGCAGCCAAAGTAGTGGGCCTGCAGTTCACTGCTGCGGAAGTGCTGCAGATGCAACGCATGGTGAGTGAGAATCTCGCGGGTTATGCGCGTTTGCAGGCTCTGGCCTTGCCTTCGCAGTTGGAAGCGCCGCTCGTCTTCACGCCCCTCTTGCCGGGGCAGACGCCGGTGAAGAGCAAGCTCGCGCTCACGGCTTGGAGCTATGAGCCGCAGCGACCTTTGCCCTCGAACCAAGAGGACATTGCCTTCGCTTCTGTGCTGGAACTAGCGGCGTGGATCAAGTCTCGTCAGATCAGTTGCGTGGAGCTGACCCAGCTGTATCTGGAACGCTGCCGTCGCTTGGATCCACAGTTGCGTTGTGTGGTCAATCTGCTGGACACCCAAGCGCTCGCAGAGGCGCAAGCATTGGATCGCGAGTTGGATGCCGGGCACTGGCGTGGGCCGTTGCACGGCATTCCGTACGGCGCCAAGGATCTCTTGGCGGCACGCGGCGCTCCAACCACATGGGGCTCGGCCATCTATGAAGAACGCGTGATCGACGCCGATGCCACGGTCATCACTAGGCTGCGGCAGGCCGGTGCGGTGTTGCTGTGCAAGACATCCTTGGGCGAGTTTGCCTATGGCGATCTGTGGCATGGTGGGCGCACGCGCAATCCGTGGGATACAAGCACGGGAAGTTCTGGCTCATCGGCTGGCTCTGCTGCGGCTGTGGCCTGCGCGGCTCTGCCCTTTGCCGTAGGCAGTGAAACACTCGGCTCCATCGTGTCGCCCAGCACCACCTGTGG
>JBILXQ010000130.1:0-7005 GCA_044378375.1 Planctomycetota bacterium | reverse complement strand
CAATGATCGGTGCGCTCCAGCACCAAGCGCGCGACTTCACTCGGATGCAGGATGTTCTCGATGCAGCCCACGGCGCCTGACTTGTGGCGCGGACCGTACATGCAGGCTGCATCCAGCTGCACCACACCTTCTTCGTTCGGCAAGCCACCGAGGCCCACCGAATCATCCGTGGGATCGGCTTCGGTGACTTTGATCGTGTCGATCGCAATGTCGAGCGGATCGGCACCATCCAGCAAACGCTGGTAGTGCAGCTTCATCCCCGCCAGAGCATTGGCGCTGCCGACCAGCACTGGGAAGCCTGTGCGGCTCTTGCGCGGCCCTGTAGCAGGTACCGCGGCAGGTACCGCGGTCGGCGCGGGTGCTTGCGCGCTGGCGCAGGCAGCCAAACCAGCACCAGCGGCCAGTGCGGACAACAGGTCGCGACGATCCGGGCCCGAAGTGCGTGATGTCATTGAGAGCTCTCCTTGGATTGCGCTGGCGCGGGTTCGATCCCCAAGCACCAGCGCCGTACATCTTCGCGTGCGCGTTCCTCATGCAAACGCCACAAGCGCGCCAGGTCATTGTCACCTGCTTCGCTCGCGCGCCGCATGCGTTCAGAGGTCTCCAGTCGCAGGGACCGCAACCAGCCCTCCATGTCCTTGGCGCGTGCATCGGCAACCACTAGCGCACCCACCAGCACCGTGGTGGCACTGCGGCGCAGCTCTTCGGCATCGACCATGTCCAAACGATCGAGCGAGGTGTGGTAGGTCCAATCCGGGAAGTGCCACACCAACACCGCAGGCACGCCGGCCTTGAGGTAGACGATGTGATCGCTACCACCTTCGAAGGGATGTTCGTTCCATTGCCACTGCGCCTCGGAAGCAGCGACTGCATAGAACGCTTGACGCACGGCCACGGCCAGCGCGCCAGAGGCGAACTGACTCTCCTGCACTTCGGCTGCACCCCACGCCGTGTGTGCATCAGGCGGCAAAGGCCGCAGAGCACCGGGATCCGGCGCACGTTCCAGCAGCGCAACGGCACCCGTGCGCTCATGGCTTTCGCCCAACATGTCCGCGGCGATGGCCGCCACCACGCGCCGTTGCGTGGTCTGCAAGTGGACGCGCGATTGATCCATCTCGTCACCGAAGACGAACGCCACGCTGCGCGCCGGGCGGGCACCATCACGAGCGAGGTCCGCCAATGCAGCCGCCATTTCGAGCGTACCGGCGACACCACTGGCGTTGTCGCAAGCACCCGGCTCTTGCACATGGGCGGCGATGGCGACTTCTTCGTTGGGATAACGATCCCCCACCACCACGGCGATCACCGTGCGAAGCGGACGCTCCGTCCAAGTGACCTCGGCAGTCCAGCGCACCTGTCCAGTATGCTTGACAAGCTGTTCCAGCATGCGCGGCGAGACTTGAGCCACGGGCAACACCGCGGGATGGCGCACCGAGCGATAGCCGATGGCGTCCATGTGACGAGCTTGACCGGAAGGATCGATGGTGTACGGCGCTGCATCGGCCGCAATCACGAGCACCGCGCCGCGTGCTTTGGCTTCCTCTAGACGGGTCGTCGAGAGCGGCTCGGCACCGACCAACACGCTGCCCGGCACCACATCCTCCATGCGGGTGACGATCGGGCCTTCGACAGCAGCCGAGGGGGCATTCGTGGGCAGCAGCAGACGTTGCGCATCCGCAGACGACTGGAAAGCGGCCAATGTGACCGCTGTGTCCTTCGTGCCCGCACGGGGCAGCAGCTCTAGCCGCGCTGCACGCGCATTCCAGCTGGGCACGGTACGCGCTTGGCTGTGGACCTGTAGCTCCAGGCCGTCCTGTGTGCCAAAACCGTGCGACTGCAAGCGTGCGATGATCAACTCGATGGCACGCTCGTAGTCATCATTGCCGGTCTCGCGCCGCAATCTTTCCAGATCGGCCACCACTTGCAGCATGCGCGCCGCATCGAAGCGGCCGTCCAGAGCTTTGGTGTGACGCACCGCTCCCGAATCATCCAAACGCACAGGAATGCGATCAGCTGCCCCTGCAGCAGCGTCCTGTGCCGCCATGCCGCCCTCACGCGCCGCTGCGGCGGCTGAGGCCATGCGCAGCAACTCCTCATCCGAGAGCGTGCCGCGACAGGCCGAGAGCACGACCAGCGCCAGTGCCCCCCAGTGCTTCACAGATACTTTCCTAGCAAGAGCTCCAGACGCAGACGCGCCTCGGGAGTGATCTTGTCCTTGGCCGTCATCACGGCGTACTTGAGCGCGCTGCTGCAACCACAGGTGCGCGGTACGCGGGCCAATTGCGGCGCCAAAGCCGCTACCAACTTCTTGGCGTTGCCCACATTGCTGTGCATGACGGCCACAACTTGCTCGACCGTCACAGCGTCATGACCTTCATGCCAACAGTCGTAGTCGGTGGCCATCGCGATGGTCGTGTAGCAGAGCTCTGCTTCGCGCGCGAGCTTGGCCTCCTGCAAGTTCGTCATGCCGATCACATCGACACCCCACTTGCGGTAGATGCGCGACTCGGCGCGCGTCGAAAACTGCGGTCCCTCCATGTTGATGTAGACGCCGCCGTCATGCACCGTTTGGCCCAGGCTGCGGCCGGTGCTGACCACCAACTGCCGCTGCGCCTCGCACACGGGATCGGCGAACATCACATGCGCGACGACACCACCGCCAAAGAAGGTGTCCGTGCGATGGCGCGTGCGATCGAAGAACTGGTCAATGGCGACGAAATGACCGGGCGCAATGTCCTCGCGCATCGAGCCCACAGCGGACACCGAGAGAATGCGCTCGACACCAAGCTTCTTGAGGCCCCAGATGTTGGCGCGGAAGTTGATCTCGCTCGGCGAGATGCGATGGCCCCGGCCGTGGCGCGGGAGAAACACCATTGGCACGCCATCGAGAACGCCGGTGATGTAGGCGTCACTGGGCGCGCCAAAGGGCGTCGCGAGTTCGACCTCGCGCACATTTTGGAGCCCTTCGAGTTCATAGAGGCCGGAGCCTCCGATTACGCCGATCGTCTGCGGTTGAGCCATGGTAGGTCTGCAGATGATGGCGTGTGCGCACGCGCCGCGCGAGGGGGCGCCTAGCGGTTGCGCGGCGGATAGCGCCCTTGGGGCGGACGGGGGCGGTCGCCACCGCGGTCGCCACCGCGATTGGGGCCGCGGTCATAGCCGCGGTCGCGGTCATAACCTCGATCGCCGCCGCGATCGCCAAAGTCACGCTCCAAAGCACCTTCGGCCAAGCGCGCGACCACCAACGTGGCATACGCACCGCGCGGCAACTCAAACGACAGCACGACCGCGCCTTCATCGCGCTCGGCCAGGCGCAGCGCGCGCGGCACCACAAACAGCGGGCGATCTTCGCCCTTGATGGCGAAGCCCGACACGCCCTGGATGCGGAACTCACCGGGCTGCAGGCCTTCGCCGCGCAGGGCGAGAGCCAGCAGGTCGCGCTGCAGCGGGTGCTCGACATCCGCGAACCCCGCACCGGGAAGGCGGAATACCCCCTTCATGCTGGGATCCAACGCATAGGCACCGCGCGAGAACGACAGCGGGCCCTCGGGGCCGCTGACATTCAAGCGATCCACTTTGGCGACCGTGTTCGACACCCAACTCGCCACCGCGCGATTCCACAGGTGCGATTGCCACGCATACAGGTGAATCAAGCGCAGCTTGGACGCGATGTAGCGGAAAGCGCCCGCGTAGTCTTCCTCATTGCGCGCCAAGTGCTCGAACACGCGCATGTGTGCACCGAAACGGCCGGCGATGTCGCGGCAGGCACGCCAATCGCCCCACCGCGCCAGCAACGCGTCCTTGAACTTGGCTGTGTCAGGATCGTCGTGCTCGTTCCGCGAAGCCAGCAGGCTCTTGAGCGCGATCTCTGAGCGCCCCATAGCCAAGTCGCGGGCGATCCAGCCTTGTTGGCCGCGCAAATTGCCGAAGCGCTGCTCGCCAAAGTAATTCGGCAGACCGTGCTCGCGCACCGGATCCAGATTACGCCGCAGCGTGGCGGCCTCATCGGCACTGACATCGCGCAGCACGATGGCGAAGGCATTGCCACCGCTATCCTGCGACGACAGCGGCCGTGTGCATGAGCCAATGGTCTCGATCTTGATGTGCGGCGTGTTGGTGTCCACGCGCCGACCACCGGGCGCGCTCATGTATTGCACGGTGACGCCTTGCCGGTCCTTGAGACCCGCAATGGAAATTTCACCGGGAGCCACACCCGCCTCGCGCGCGACCAGCGCAACCGCATCCATCGAGGTCAATTTGCGCTTCGACACGCGGTACACGCGATGCTTGCCGCGTTCCGAAAGAATCGAGTCGTCTAGGAGTTCTTCTACGCGGAAGTCCCCGGGCTTTTGCTTGAGCTTCATGTGGCGCGGTACTTCCTGAGTTGTTTGAGAAGGCGCAGATAGTCCTTGGGCAGCGGTGCTTCGACCCGCACCGGACGACCATCTACGCCGGGGAATACGATGGAGGCCGCGTGCAGCGTTTGACGCTGCATCAGCGGTGCTTCTACATGGCCGCGTTTGGCTTTGTAGGAACGCTTGAACTCGGACAGAGCCATGGTGGAACGGCGTCCGTACACCGCATCCACGGCCAAGGGGAAGCCGACCTCGCGGGCATGCACACGGATCTGGTGCGTGCGGCCGGTAAGGGGCTCGGCGCGCATCAAGGTGTAGCCTTCGAAGCGCTCCTCGACGGTAAAGCGTGTCTGCGAGGGCTTGCCATCGGCGCGATCCACGCGCATACGGCCGCTGCGGCGCTCGTCAGGACCAATCGGCAGGTCCACCAACTCGCTCTCCCCATCCGCAAGGGGCCATTCCCCTTCGACCAAGGCGAGATAGGACTTCTGCACAGCGCCCGGTTCATCAAACGCAGCACGCAGGCGGCGTTCGGCTTCCAAGGTCTTCGCCACAATGACCGCGCCAGTGGTGTCCTTGTCGAGACGATGCACCAAGCGCGGCCGGTAGCTCACTCCCTCGACAGGCGTCGCGCCGTCTTCGGGCTGCACCTCGACACCGCTGCGCTTGAGAGCCATCGCCAAGACCGCACCGGACAAACAGCCCGCCTCGCGCGCCCAGCGTTCGGGTTCGGCGGACAAGCCGGCCGGCTTGTCGACGACCAGCACCTCGTCGTCTTCGTACAGCACCGGCACCTCTGCCTCAGGAGCTTGCGGCGCGGCCGGTAGCGCTTCGTCTTCCTCGAAGTCGACGATGACCACTTCGTTTTCCGACAAACGCTGGCCCGGATCGGCGGGGTTGCCGTCGACGGTCACCTTGCGCTCACGAATCTGGCGGCGCAAAAAGCCCTTGTTGAGCAAGGGAAACTGCAGGCACAGGAACTCATCGAGTTCCATACCTGTGCGTTCCTTGGGGATAGGGATGTAGTAGGCCAAGGCGGGCGATGCAGGTCTAAGGTAGGTGGCCGCTTTAGGTCGTGTACAGCTCGCGCCGCAACGCGCCCACATAGGGCAAGTTGCGGTAACGGCCGGCGTAGTCGAGGCCGTAGCCCACGACGAACAGGTTTTCGACCTCGAAGCACTTGAAGTCCGCTTCCATCTCCACGCTGCGACGCGAGGGCTTATCGAGGAAGACGCACGTGCGCACATCACGCGCACCACGCGCGCGCAGTTCCACTTTCAGCTTCGCGAGAGTGCGCCCCGTATCGAGGATGTCGTCCACCAACAACAAGTCACGGCCTTCGATCTCCGAGCCGGTGGGCACGAAGTCGATGCGCAACTCACCCGACTCGGTGCCCGCGCCGTAGCTCGAGGCTGCCAAGAACGCGAGTTCGAGCCGATTCGGGATGCGCCGGATCAGGTCCGAGGCAAATACGCAGGAGCCCTTCAACACGGAAACCACCGTGAAGTCACGCCCTGCATAGGCCCGCGAGACTTCGGCGGCCACCCGGTCGATGCCGGTCTTGATCTGGTCTTCTGCGTAGAGAACGCGTTCGATGTCGTCGTGTACCGTCATAGGCAGTAGCCAGTCATGGGTAGCTCCGCATTGTCGCCGTTACGGACCAGATCGTCAAATCGAAGCCCTTGGCTGCCAGACTCGGTAGGTGTGCCATACTGCCAGCCGAGGCAGAGCAACGCTCTGCGAAGGCCACTCCATGAACGACAGCCCCCAACTACTGTCCAGCGTGCTTGTGCACACCAACACACGCTACAGCTTGCGGCGCGACGAGGTGGTCCTGCCCTCTGGAAAGCATCAAGATGTGGTCTGGGTGGACCACCCGGGCGCTGTGGGCATCGCGGCCCTCGATCCTGACGGGCGCATGGTCTTGGTGCGCCAATACCGCCATTCCATCCGCCAAGCCCTAGTGGAAATCCCAGCCGGACGTCTGGAGCCCGGGGAAGATCGCCTCCAAGCCGCATTGCGCGAGCTGGAAGAGGAAACCGGCCTGCGCGCGGCCGAGTGGGAGTTACTGCAAGACATCCATCCTGCACCCGGCTTTGCCAGCGAGCGCCTGACCATCTATCTGGCGACGCGCTTGGTACCAGCGGGAGCCGATGCCGCGCAGCCCGATGAGGATGAAGAGTTTGAGTTGGTGCGTTTGTCTCCTGCGGAAGTCATGAGCGCCACAACCGATGCGAAGACGCTGATCGCGGCGGCGTTGCTGTTGCTCCGTGGGAACGACGGGCGTCCCCTACCTGACTAAGAGTGTCTTGACCACGTCAGTCGCGCGTGGCCCTCGCAAGGCTGCTGATCCAACCAAAGCCTCCTTGTCCCGGCAGAATCTGGCCCGCATGGTCGTAGCGCAGCAGCCCGCCCGGTGAAGCAACCACGGCCACGGCGCCTGGCATCGCCAGCAACAAACGTGGCGCGGCTAGAGCCACCTGTGGTGTAACGACCGCCAATGTCACCTCCGGCGTAGCCCCTGCACCTTGCGTGACACGCAGCAGCGTCCCACCACGCGGATCCAAGAGCCAGCCTCCACATCCATCAAGGCCGCCACCTACATCAGGGTCCAAAGCCAACTCCGTGGCGCGTACCGGCAGTTCACGCC
>JBILXQ010000129.1:0-7083 GCA_044378375.1 Planctomycetota bacterium | reverse complement strand
AGACCTGTCCTACAAAGGCGAGCCCACGCGCTTGCGCATCGGTGCACGCAACACGATCCGCGAGTTCGTCACGATCAACCGTGGCACGGTCAAAGGTGGCGGCGAGACGGTCATCGGCAACGACTGTTTGCTGATGGCGTGCTGCCATGTCGCGCATGACTGCGAGCTGGCGGACCGCATCATCATGGGCAACAACGCCTTGCTGGCGGGGCATGTGCTTGTGGGCCGCAATGCCAACATTTCGGGCGGAGCAGCAGCGCACCACTTTGTCACGATCGGCTCCTTCGCCTATGTCGGCGGCATGACACGCATGGTGCAAGATGTGCCGCCGTTCATGATCTTGGAAGGTCATCCATCGCGCGTGCGCGGTGTGAATGTGATCGGCTTGCAACGCGGTGGAATGTCCGAAGGCGAGGTCGAGGCTTTGCGTCAGGCCTACCGCCGCATCTGGCGCTCGGAATCCACGCGCCGCGCGGCGCTCGAGGAGCTGAAGGTCGAGTACCCCGAAGCGCAACTGGTCAAGCAGTTGATCTTGCAGCTGGAGCAAACAGAGCTCGGCGCGAAGGGCCGTTATCGCGAGACGCTGCGCGAGCAGTTTCTCAAGCTCGGACACGAGCGCATCCTCGCCGGAGCCGCACAGTGAGCGTCCCCGCTGGATCGGTACGCAAGCCTTTGGGAGCAGGTCGTGTGCGCACGGCCGTCATCGGCACCGGACACCTCGGCAAGTTTCACGCCAAGATTCATCGCGAGAATCCGCGCGCGGAGTTGGTCGCGTTGGTCGATGCTGATTTGCCGCGTGCGCAAGCCTTGGCGACCGAGTTGGGCTGCCAAGCCTTCGCGCGTGTAGAGGATCTGCCGAGTTCGGTGCAAGCCGTATCGATCGCGGTGCCCACGGTGGCCCATGAAGCGGTTGCCGTGCCGCTGTTGTCGCGCGGTGTGCACTGTTTGGTCGAGAAGCCCTTGGCCGCCAACTTGGGCGAGGCCGATCGCATGCTGGCGGCCGCGGCTAGTGGGGGAGCACTCCTGTCCGTCGGGCATGTCGAGCGCTTTCAACCAGCCTTGCGTGCTGTCAAGGCGCGCGGCTTCCGTCCGCGCTTCGTGGAGTGCAGCCGCCTCGCACCCTTCTCGGGTCGCAGTCGCGACATCGGTGTGGTGCACGACCTGATGATCCACGATCTCGACCTCGTGCTGGACCTCGTGGGGGCTCCGGTGCGCTCAGTGGATGCGGTCGGTGGATCCATCCTCACCCAGCATGAAGATGTGGCCTCGGTGCGCATCGTGTTCGAGAACGGCGCACGCGCCAACATCACGGCTTCGCGCGCAAGTCTGCAGCCTGTGCGCAAGCTGCGCATGTTCTCGGGCGAGGGCTATGCAAGCCTCGACTTTGGCAAGAACTACGGCCTGGTCATCACGCCCGGCCCTGAGTGGGAGAGTGGCCGCGTCGATCTGCGCACCATGGATGCGGCCTCCATCGCCCAACGCCAAGAGTGGATCGCCACGCGCGTGCTAGCTCTGCAAGAGCTCGACCTCACGGGGCATGAACGCCCGCTGCAGGCCGAGATCGACTCCTTCCTTGTGGCGGCCCAGACCGGCGCAGAAGCCGAGGTCACGGGCGAAGACGGCCGTGCTGCCTTGGAGTTGGCTGACCGCATCGTTGCGGACATCCGCGCCCAAGGTTGGTAGGACCGCGCACGGTGTTGGTAGAACAGTCGGCCTCATGGCCGCCTATGAACGCTTCGCGCCGCTGCCGGACTCGGCGGCAGTACGCCCTGCCGCATTAGAAGAGCAACTCGTCGCCCAGTGGCGTGAGGAGCGCGTATTCGAATCGCTGCAAGCGGCGCGCAAGGATGCTCCGCGCTTCGTGTTCTGGGAAGGACCGCCTACTGCCAACGGCAAGCCGGGCATTCACCATGTGTTCGCGCGCACTATCAAGGACGCTGTCTGTCGCTTCCGCACCATGGAAGGCAAGTATGTCGTGCGCAAGGCCGGCTGGGACACGCACGGCTTGCCCGTCGAATTGGGTGTAGAGAAAGAGCTGGGCATCAGCGGCAAACCGCAGATCGAGGCCTATGGCGTCGCCCAGTTCAACGCGCGCTGCCGCGAGTCGGTCTGGCGTTACAAGCAAGACTGGGAGCAACTGTCAGAGCGCATCGGCTACTGGCTCGACTATGCCGATCCGTATGTGACCTACGACGATGCGTATGTCGAAAGCGTGTGGAATCTGCTCGCGCGCTTTCACAAGGCAGGCATGGCCTACCGCGGCAAGCGTGTGTTGCCGTACTGCGGTCGTTGCGGCACAGGCTTGTCGTCGCACGAGCTGGGCCAACCCGGCGTGTACCGCGATGTGCTCGATCCGAGCGTGCATGTGCGCTTCCAAGTCGTAGGCGGAGTGCATGGTGAGTCACTCCTGGCGTGGACGACCACGCCGTGGACATTGCCCTCCAACATTGCGCTCGCCGTCCATCCGGACCAGCCGTATGTGCTCGCGCGTGTGGCCTTGCCCGTGGCCAAAGGTGCGGAAAAAGGCTCGGCCGGCAGCGAAGTGGTGTGGATCGCGCAAGCGCGCGCACAAGCGGTGTTGGGCGAGCACGAAGTTCTGGATGTCAAGCCGGGCAAGGCCCTTGCCGGCTTGCGCTACCAGCCGTTGTTCAGCGCGGATGTGCCCTTCGTCGAGCCTGGTGCGTGGACACCCGATCCCCAAGGTCTGCACGCCGTCTACACCGCCGAGTACGTCACGATGGAGGACGGCACCGGCATCGTGCACCAAGCTGCAGCGTACGGTGTCGATGACTGGGAAGTGGCGCGCAAGCATCGCCTACCCATCAAGCAAGCAGTTGGCGCGGAAGGGCGCCTTGTGTGTGCGGTCGGAGAGGTCGCGCAAGGCACCTTCTTCAAAGAGGCCGACGAGGGCTTGACCGAGGACCTCAAGCGTCGTGGCTTGCTGTTCCGCAAGGCCAAGGATCCGCACAGCTATCCGCATTGCTGGCGCTGTGACACGCCGCTCTTCTACTACGCGGTGCCCGCGTGGTACTTGCGCACCAGCGCCATGAAAGAGCGCATGATCGAGCTCAACAAGCAGGTGCGCTGGATTCCGCCCGAGATCGGCAGTGGACGCTTTGGCGAGTGGCTTGAGAACAACATCGATTGGAACATCTCGCGCGATCGCTACTGGGGCACGCCGTTGCCGTTCTGGGTATGTGATGGCTGCGGTGCCGAAGAGGCTATCGGAAGCCGCGCCGAGCTGGAGGCCAAGGCGGGTGAGCTGTCCAGTACTTTTGACTTCCACAAGCCGTCGATCGACGAGCCGCACTGGCCTTGTGCTCAGTGCGGGCAGACCATGCGGCGCACCAAGAGTGTGCTCGACTGTTGGTTCGACTCGGGAGCGATGCCCTACGCGCAATGGCACTGGCCTTTCGGTGCCGGGCGCGCGCAAGCGGAGGCTCAATTCCCCGCGGATTTCATCGCCGAAGGCCTCGACCAAACACGCGGCTGGTTCTACACGCTGCACGCCATCGGGACCTTTGTGCAATCGCTGCCTGATGCGAACTTTCCGCAAGGACCCGTCTACAAGACTTGCGTCGTCAATGGCCTGATCCTCGACAAGGATGGGGTCAAGATGAGCAAGCGCTTGGGCAACATCGTCGATCCGTGGGCCGCCGTCGGCGAGCACGGTGCGGACGCTGTGCGCTGGTACCTGTTGTCCTCGGGCGCTACGCACTTGCCCAAGCGCTTTGATCCTGCTGGCATTCTCGAGGTGCGCCGCAAGTTCTTCGGCACACTGATCAACTCGTGGAAGTTCTTCGCGGACTACGCGCGCCTGGGGCAGGGCTTCGATCCTGCGCGTCCTTCGCCGGTGGCGTCGCGCCCAGAGATTGACCGTTGGTTGGTGTCGCGCACGCAGTCGACGATCGTCGATGTGCGCGCCAAGTTGGCTGACTACGATCTCGCTGGCGCCTGTCGTGCCTTGGAGCAGTTCGTCGTCGACGAAATCTCCAACTGGTACATCCGCCGCAACCGCACGCGCTTCTGGAAGGGTGAGTGGACTGCGGATCGTGATGCCTGCTTCCACACCTTGCACGATGCACTGCACGCCGTCGCGCTGCTGATGGCGCCACTCGCGCCGTTCATGGCCGAGTCGATCTGGCTGCGACTGACCCCCGACACGGGATCGGTGCACGCCCAGTTGTTGCCGCAAGCACAGCCTGCCTTGATCGATCGTGCGCTCGAAGACTCGATGCAACTGGTGGTGCGTTTGGTCGAGATGGGGCGTGCGTTGCGCGAACGCGCCAAGCGCGGGATCCGTCAGCCGCTACGCGCCGTGCATGTGCGCGCTTCGGACGAGTCAGCCCTCGCATTGCTGCGCACCGGTTTTGCGTCCGAGCAAATCCTCGCTGAGTTGAACATCAAAGCCTTCGGCAGTCTGGCCACGGATGATGGTGGGGTGTGCAGGTTGAAGGCCAAGGCCAACTTCCGCGTGCTGGGCAAGAAGGTTGGCGGCTTGATGAAAGCCGTGGCGGCAGCCATCGACACGCTGGCGCCCGAGAGCGTGGCGCAGCTGCGCGCGGGTCAAACTCTGCGCGTGCAAGTCGACGGCCAGACCGTGGAGCTCGCTCCCGAGGATGTCGACATCAAGGTCGAAACGAGTGGCGATCTCGATGTGGAGACCGATGGCCGTCTCGTTGTGTGGATCGATGCACAGCTCGACGACGAGCTGCTCGCCGAGGGGTGGGCACGCGAGGTGGTGTCGCGCATCAATGCCTTGCGCAAGGACGCGGGGCTAGAGGTCGAAGATCGCATCGCGCTCTACGTGCAAGCCAGCAGCGAGCGCCTAGCCGCCGCCATGTCCAAGCACGCCGAACTGTTGCGCAGCGAGACGATGGCGGCGCAGCTACTGCTCGGCAGTTCCGCGCCGTCGACCTTCGCGCAGGCTACGCACGATCTGGGCGCAGAGGGCAGCGTGACCTTGGCTCTGCAGAAGACCTGACACGCTAAGTGGCGCATTGTTACGGCACCTCCCGCAGGCTAGGCTCGGCTTGCGGGAGTTACTGGTCTTCTCGTGTACCTGTTCCGACCCCCGGAGCCGAACAACCATACCCACGGGCCCAATACGGCTGACGCGGCAACCCCGCGTTGTGTTCGGGCCCCCCTGGAACCTTATGAGGTTCCGGGATCCGAACGGGCACGGTCTGGCTGGGGCTCCCGCACCCCCATTTCACCGCCACCCTGATGCGAGCACCGTGACGCGCTCTATGCGAGACCAGTCCAGCCCCCTTCAACGTACTCTGCCGTCTTTCCTGTTGTCCGCGGTCGCCTTGGCCGCGGCGGGCTGTAGCCCGGACGAAGCTGCAGCCGCCGGCAACGAGGCGAGCGGCACGGTTTCAACGGCGGATGCAGCACCGGGCGCGATGCTGACCCCGGAGGAGCTGCGCAGCTTGCGCACCGACGAAACGCCCGCAGTGGCAGTGACCGAAGTACCGGCCACGCCTGCCCAACCCGTGGCCAAAGAGCAGGCGCCCGCTCCTTGTGAAGACGCGGCGCAGCCCGCTGCTGCGCCAGCTAAGGACAGCGCTGCGGCCGCTGGCCCCGCTGATGAGCTGGTCGCGTTGGCCAAAGAGCTCGCTCTGCGCCCGGAGGGCCTCGAGTCATGGCTCGCGGCTCACCCGAATGCTGCCGTGGGCGCGCGCCGGGACCTCGTGCTCGGACTGGCCGCCGGCGTGCGCGGGGAAACGCAGCGCGCCGTCGCGCTGCTCACGCAGGTCGAGGGGCGCCCCGAGATCAAGGTCGCGGAGGCCACGGCCTTGCGCCGTTTGGGTGAAAGCCCGACAGCCTTGGCCGTCGCCGCCTCAGCCGCAGATGTCGAACCGCCCCTGGTCGTGGGCGCCGCGCTCGGCGCCACGGTACGCCGGGCGCGTGAGGCCGGTCGCTCGGGCAAGCTGGCTGAGGCTGCGGGCCTGTGGACCGAGGCGCTCGAGCTGCAGCTGCGGGCGCCGTGGCATTTGGATCTGGCCGAGGTGGACGCCTGGGCGCGTGCGCTGGCCGAGGTGCAGGCCAAGCGCCGCTGGAATCCCCAAGGCGGCTGGCCTGCTCAGGACATCACCGTGGCAGCCGGGGACAGCTTGATCTCCATGCGCAAGAAGGCGCTGGAAACAGATCCCCAGCTGTTGGTGTGCACCGGTCAGATCGCGCGGGCTAACGGGCTGAAGAACGAGCGCATCCATCCCGGCCAGAAGCTGCGTGTGCCCAAGGATCGCGCACGCGTGGTCGTGGATTTGAGTGCGCACTTGGTCCTGTACTACATGGGCGAGGAGCTGACTGCGTTCTGGCCGTGTGGCGTAGGGGCCCAGAACTCGCCTACGAAGGCTGGTGGCTACACAGTGGGTGAGAAGACCCGCGAGCCGATGTGGTTCCGCCCTGGGGCGGCTCCGGTTCCGTACGGGGATCCGCAAAACCCGCTGGGTACGCGCTGGATCGAATGGATTGATGAGCAGGGGCGCTCCTCGGGCTTTGGATTCCACGGCACGAACGAGCCGCAGAGCATCGGGCGCGACGGCTCGCAAGGCTGTATCCGCATGCGCGATGCGGATGTCGAGGAGCTGTTCGAGATTGCGCCCAAGGGCGCGAAGATCGAAGTGCGCCGCTAGCTAGGTTTGCTGGTTGCGTGTGACGCGGGGCTGGTTTTCTGCGGGAAATCAGCCCCGCGTTGCATTGGTGTCGTGTTTGCTTGACTGCATGTTTGGTAGATCTTGCGTGATCATGATTGAGCGTGATCAATAAGTCGCGGGGCTGGTGCCTCGTCAGGTTGGGGCGCATGGGAGGCGCCGCTGGTGCAGCTGGGCGGGGTAGTCAGGAGGGGAGCTGCCCTTGGGGTCTGCCCCGCCGCAGGCCGCGAAAGTCCAAAAAGGGCTACAGGAGCGCCCGTAAAGGGCCGACAAAGGGCCCTCACGATGAAAATGCCTAGGCTGCTACCCCTCGCGATGGCCTCCTAAGGCCTTGTGGGGGCTGGATGCGGCTAAAGGCCTCGGCGCTAAGTGGCGGCTGTGTATCCACTTATGGCCGTCGGCTAGAAGTTGAGCGGAAAAACCC
>JBILXQ010000128.1:0-7093 GCA_044378375.1 Planctomycetota bacterium | reverse complement strand
CACTTGAATCAAACGCACGGTCTCGATCGGCAAGCGTCGTGAGGTACTGGAGTGATGGTGCCAACACTCACTCGTGGGCACATAGTGCACTTCGTAACCTGCCAACCATGTCCGCCAGCCTAGGTCGACGTCTTCGTAATACGCGAAGAACTCGCCATCAAAACCACCGATGCGGCGGAACACCTCGGCATCCATCGCCATAGCACCACCGCAGGCAAACAGCGTCTTGATAGGCACATCAAACGCAGGCTGGGGCGGTTCGTTGTAGCCGCGCTGGATGCCGAGACCGTGGAAGTTCATCCCGCCGCCTGCGGAGTTCAGCACCTTGCCATCCCACGACCACATCTTGGAGGTCGTAGCGATGCACTCTTTGCGCACCAGCGGAGCAACGAGTTCGCTCAGCCAAGTCTTGGCCACGCGCATATCGTTGTTGAGGAAGACCAACACTTCGGCCTTCGGCGACAACTCGGCGCCTTGATTGCAGCCTACGCTGAAGCCCAAGTTGCGCTCATTGACATGCAACTTGACCCACGCGTGCTTGGCACGCATCTCTTCCACACTGCCATCGTCGGAGCCGTTGTCCACCAGCACGACCTCCAAGCGATCCTTGGGATAGTCGAGTTGCTGCAAGCTCTCGAAGCACGGTTGCAGATGATGCCGCCCATTCAGGTTCAGAATCACAATCGAGACGCGCGGCAGCTGTGCAACCGGAATGGGGCCGCCGGGGCGCACAATCAGATGCTGCGGAGGCTGAAAGCTCAGTGCATTCTGAGCTCCGGCGGCAACCGTGGGCTTCGCGCCTGAACCTACGAGCTTCTTGAAGAAGTCCTTCATCCGCTGTCCTTATCCCTCTTGCTCCGCAAGGCGCAGCACCTGCACACGCGCAATGCGCGCATGCAAATCACCTGGAGTGCGCAGTTCAACGCGCTGTACGTTGGCGGGCAGATCCAGTTCCAAACGCGTGCTATCGAGTCGGTCGACTCCAGCACCGCGCACAGCCACGAGGCTGCCGACACGTACTCCGTCCACCAAGACCTCCGCACCCAACAGCAACTGCGGTTCACCACCGAGTACGAACTGCTCGATCAGCAACGCGCGCCGACCACCACCGGTGCCTGCAATCGACCAAGCAGCCTGCGCCTGCGGCCGCATCAGCAAGTAGCTCGCGCCTTGCTGCTCGCAACCGCCGACGCGTGCGCAAGTATCAATGCCCTGCGCGTCGAACAACGGTCTGGCTAGTCGAGCGGACTTGCGCGCCTTGGCGGCACACACCAAGCCGCGATAGCGGAACTCAGTGGTCGCAGCATCATCCTCAATGGTCTTGGGCTCAGGTGCCGCTTCGGAAAGACGCGGCCCCAGATCGGGCTCATCCACAAAACGGACCAACGCCGCGGCCAACGAACGCGCATCGCCCACATGGAAGAGCAAGCCATCGATCTCATGGCGCACATACTCCGCCATGCCGCCGATGTCACTTGCCACCACAGGAGTCTTGGTCAACCACGCTTCATGGATGGTGACCGGTGAGTTCTCGAACCACACCGAGGGCACGACCAACACATCCAGTTCCGCATGCACCTCGGACAACTTGCTGTTGTCGAAGCGACCATGGAAGACCACATTCGAGCCTGCGAGCTGAGCCAGACGAGCATGATGCTCATCCTTCTTGGGGTCGAAGCTGCCCCACACATGCAGCTCGCACGGACGTCCCTCGAGTAACTTCATCGCCTCGATGAGGGTCTCGCCACCCTTGTACCAGACGAGCGTACCGACGAAACCGAAGCGCACCTTACCTTGTGGATGCGGGCGCTTGGTGAGAGCACGCACATGATCGGTGCGCATGCCATTGTCGCTGTAGAGCAAGCTGTGCGCGTCAAAGTCGGCCGTGTCGACCATCTTCTTGCGCAAGAAACGACTCGGGCTGGCACGCAAGTCCGCGGCCTTGTAGGCCCGCAGCACGGCGGCATGGCGCTCCATCAGGTCCGCGTATTCATCGCGCCCGGTCGCTTGCGCAACAAGTTCGGCAATCGGCCCGAGCAACTCGCCGGCCTTCTTGGCGGCGGGAATCGCCTCCAAGCGCCGTTCCTTGATGCACAAGAAACAACCGGCGCCCATGCTCTCTTCACAGCGTTCGCCATCCGGTCGAATCAACTGCACACGCGGACAGAGCGCCCAGTAATCGTGCATCGTCAAGAAGGTGGCGCAGCCCTCTTCCTTCGCGAGCTCGACAAAGTTGGTGGAGAGGTGGATGAGGTGCTGGAAGTGCACCACATCGGGACGTTCCGTCGCCAGCACACGCAAGAAGGCGGCGTCTGCCCGCTCATCTACGAAGGTGTCGGCGAGGCGGCGGTAGTGCAAGCGATTGATCAAGCGCAGCACACGCAACTCGCTACCCGAGTCTGTCAAGCGTTCTTCACAGACTGTGAAGTCAGGCACCTGTTCCTCGCCCGCACGCCCGGGTGAGCGCGCGAGGATCACCACCTCATGCCCACGCGCTTGCATGGCCTTGGCCAGATTGAGCGTGTAGACCTCCGTGCCGGCCCAGGTGTCAGGCGGGAAGCCGTGCAACACATACAGGATCTTGAGCTTCGTGGCACGCAGCACTTGCGTGGCACCGCGACGCGCGTCCACACGACCGCCTTCCCACAAACCCTCAAACGCAGCAGCGCGCAGTTCAGCGGCCAGCTGCAACTGACGGCCATACTCCGCATCGGGAAGCTGCAACAGGCGCAGAGCTGCGCGATCAGACTCCAACAAGCGTGCGGTCAAGACGGTGGCATCATGCTTTGAGGCCACACACACGCGATCCAGCCATTCCGCGTTGAAACGCCCATCAATGCGGGCACGCGCGCGCGTCTCCTCGACACCGTAGTCGTGGCTGTGCTCGACGCAGGCTTGATCGTCATAGACAACGGTGTGACCCGCTTCCAGCAACGCACGCGCCAGCAGAATGTCCTCGCCAAACCAAGTGCGCGGGAAGGGATGAAGCTCCCACACTTCGCGTCGCACAGCACTGGCGACATCATTGAAGTTGTACAGCACGCGCTTGGCATGAGCATCCATACGCGCGTACTCCTCAGGCGCAGGCAAGCGCGTCTCGCGCCGACCTGCGGTGTAGCCGGGGTCGCCCGCCGAGAAGATCTTCGTTAGCGGCCACGCATCCGGTCGCGGGACATTCCGGCAATACGCAGCCGCTACCTCGGGCGCGTCAAAGTTAGCGACCAACTTCGCTAACCAGCGCTCGTCCGAGGGAATCGCATCCTGTGTCAAGTACACCAGCAGGTCACCCTGCGAGCGCGCAGCCAAAAGGTTGCGCGTGTCACCATGATCGAACTCACTCTTGTCGATGCTCTGCACTCGCAACGGCACCGGAAAGCGTGGTGCCCAAGCAGCGAACAACTCCAGAGTCCCGTCCGTAGAACCGGAATCGATGGCCAAGAAGTCCCACGACACTTCGCAGCGCTGGGCCGCGAGCGCCGTCAACACTCGGTCAAGAAACTCGATGCCCTGCCAGGTGGGCATCAGCACAGAGACGCTTCGGATCGGCCGCATGGGGAGGGTCGTTTCTATCGGCTATTGTGCGCCTGTGCCCACACTCGACGCCATGCTCGAGGGGCCGATTCGTCCACGACTTCCGGCCCAAGCGCCGCCAACTTGGGCCCCGCGCAGGATCATGGCCTGCGGCAGGTAGCGCCACAGCTCTGTACCCTGCAAGTAGGCCCAGTCCCGGCGCAGTTCATAGCCGTAGCCCTTCAAGGCGCTCCACAGAGTGGGCCGCACGCGCCGGCCGAGGTGGGTCCGCTGAAAGGCGGCGTCTGTGCGCCAGCGCGCCCAGGCGGCCTTTGGACTGTACTGATGGGCGTGCAGCACCACCGCCTCAGGCTCGAAGCCCAACTCATGTCCGGCCCGCAAGGCTAGCTCAGCCCAAGCCGCATCTTCGCCAAAGGCCACATCAGGGAAGGGCAGACTGCGCAGCACCGCGCCCTTGTACGCAGCGGCGACATTGTCGAACCCCACGCGCGCAGCGCGCTCGCCGGGATCGAGATGGCTCAAGCCTGCGCGGGTACCATCTCCCAACCACGCATAGCGCTGCGGCAGCGCTCCTGATTGCGGAGCATCCAACACAGCACGGCGCGTCAAAGGATCAGCGTGCTCAGGCGGCAAGATGCGCGCCGTCACTGCCGCTACGCGCGGCTCTGTCAGACGGCGCACCAATGTCGCCACAAAGTCGGCTCCTTGCGGCAGCGCATCCTGTGACAAGTAGACCAGCACCTCGCCACACGCCATGTGAGCCAGCGCGTTGCGCGTGCGGCCATGCCCGAAGTCGCGTTGCGCAATGCGCTCGACACGCACACCATGGGCCAGCAACAACTCGCGCGTGCCATCAGTGGAATCAGAGTCGATGGCCACCAGCTCAACGCCGCCATCCACGCGCTGACTCCGCAATACAGGCAGCAGACGCTGCAGGTCAGCGGCACCTTGCCATGTAGGCAAGCAAATCGACACGCGCACGGACTCCATGGCCTTCACGAAAGCCTACGGATCGACAGCGCAGTGTCGAGGGTCTCCCGTCCGTCTCCATTCCAGTCCTTCGCTACTCGTCTGCACGTGCTCTGACCTTCGTGCAGCCTCTCCAGTCTCTCTCTCAGGCTCTCGCTCAGCTCAAATCTCGGGCCGGGAGACCCGTTCGACATGGGCGCTTCCGACAGAGCGCTCGCCAACGGGGCAAGATTTCGCCAGAAACCATGTGAAGTCTTCATGAAGCGGCTCGCAAGGCCTCGGGAGCGGCGCTGTGACGCATCGGGGTGCCCTTGAGCTCGGTGTCCAAGTGCACTCCCCGCCCCCACACCGCGGCCAAACCGGCCAGCGTGCGTTGAGCTGCCGCGCTGTCGAGATCACGCCCGTCATGGTGATGACGGAGGAGCAGCTCGCCCCGCTGCAGATGGTTGTCCTCTACTAGTTCGATGCGCGGCAGACCGCCATTGGACAACTCGCGCAACAATCGCTCCTTGGTCTCACGCCAACTGACGAGCTTGCCGTCCGGCCCCTTGCGTGGCGCGAAGAGCTCCACGCTGTGTGCGAACTCCTCATCGACGAGCTCATCCAGCAAGGTCACATCGTGATGCGCACGCCGCAGGCGGAAGATGTCCAATCCGTTGCGCTCGGCATGACGATAGAGCTCGATGCCCAACTTGTACGGGTTCAAGCGGCCAGCAGGAGCAGCTGTGGCACCGGAGTGACAATCCGCGAAGTCGATGATCTCGCTCGCATTCAAGACGCCACCGGTCAAGAGCTTGGAATGCCAATAGCTGGCCCAGCCCTCGTTCATGATCTTGGTCAAGCGTTGCGGCATGAAGTAGTGCGCTTCCGCACGCACCATGCGCAACAGTTCTCGTTGCCACGCCAGCAAGGGCGCACGATCGACCAAGTAGCCCAACACATCGAAGGTGGGCAGGTGCTCTTCCACCACCATCGAGCGCCGCCGCACCGTTTCCAAGTCCAATGCGGGCCCACCAGCACGCACCGCAGCATGTTGCGGGGTGCGCAGACGCTCGCGCATCGGCAGCCATGGATCAACCAAGTTGTCTAGCGAGAGGGCCACATCCATGAAGTTCTCGATGGCGTCATGACCATGTTCGTCGACAAGCGCACGCACGAGCGCGCCATGACTCGCCATGGTGTCCACCATCGAACGGTCCGTAGGCTGGAACCAGATGTTGTGCTTGAAGAAGTCCACATGGCCATAGACATGCGCCATGACCAACTTCTGCTCCATTTCGCTGTTGCCACGCACGAGATAAGCCCATGCGGGATCGTTGTTGACTACGAGCTCATAGATCTTGGAGAGGCCCCAAGTACGGCCTTTCTCCAGGCGCTCCCACTCCATGCCGAAGCGCCATGACGGATGGCGTACCGGGAAGCCACCATAGGCCGCGACAGCATTCACATCAGTTGCGTCCAGCATGACGAAGCGCGTCTCGAAGAAGTCGAGCCCTCGTGCACGCGCCAACTGTTCGATGCGCTTGCGCTGCTCTTCCAAGCGTTGCGGCAGTGCTTCCGGTTCTTGCCAGTGCGACATGTCAGCGTCCTCGCCCCAAGAAGGCGCGCATAGCGTCGGGGACACCTTCGCGATCATCTACGCTGGCCGTGACAAGGCGATCATCGGAGCCCAAGGCAAGGTCCAAGTCCTTCTTGAACTGACCTGAGCCGTAAGCGCTCTTGACTTGACCGTAGCCGAACTGATTCACGCGCGGCAGAAGCTCGTCTTGCAGCAACGCGATGCAGCGATCCGTATCACGCGCGGACCAGTTGTCGCCATCCGAGTAGTGAAACGGGTAGATGTTCCAATCCTCGGGGCGATAGCGAGCCTGAATCTGCTCCAACAGCAGCTCATAGGCAGAGCTGATCTTGGTGCCGCCAGATTCACGCAGATGAAAGAAGCTGTGCTGGTCGACAACCTTGGCAACGGCGTCATGCACGATGTACACGACCTCGAGATTCGCGTATTGGCTGCGCAACCAAGTATCAATCCAGAAGGCCTTGATGCGCACGATCTCCTTTTGCTCACGGCCCATGGATCCGGACACATCCATCACATGGAACACGACGGCGGAGGCCTCGGGCTCCTCAATCGGACGTTTGAGACGAAAGCGTTCGTCACGCGGCAGCGGAACCACGCGCGGATCCAGCGGATCCCACGCACCTGAGGCAATGGTGCGTTGCAGAGCATTGCGGTAGGTGCGCTTGAAGTGACGCAAGGAGCGTGGTCCATGCTCCGAGACACCGCTCCAACGACCACCAGCGACCTTGAGTGCCCGATCACCGCGCGGCTCGATGCGTGGTAGCTGCAACTCGCGACCGAGCATCTCGGCCAATTCCTCTAGCTCGACATCCACTTCCACGATGTGCGTGCCAGGCTCCGCTCCCGCCTCCCCTGCGGCATCTTGGCTACGTTCACTCGCCGATCCTTGTTCGTCGCCTTCGCCACTGCCATCACCTTCACCTCCTCCACCGTTGTCACCGAAGCGCAGCCGCGGCAGTTCGATGTGTGGGACGGGGATGGACACCGCATGCTCGCCGCGACGCCCGAGCA
>JBILXQ010000127.1:0-7159 GCA_044378375.1 Planctomycetota bacterium | reverse complement strand
CTTCCGTACCTTCCAGCAAGGTGCGGACGTCGATGTGCAGTGGTACTTCGACCAAGCCTTCCGTTCGACCGCCACGGTCGATTGGCAGCTTTCCGTGGGCGAAACACAGATCAAAGCCGTGCGCGGCTGGGTGCCGGACAGTCAAGGGAACTTTACAGCTGCTCCCAAGGCCGCGGAGGAAGCCGCGCAATGGCGGCCCGACATCTTGATCAAGCGCAAGGGCGAGTTGCTACTTCCGTTGGAAGTGGAGGCGCGCTGGGCTGATGGTCATGTGGTGCGCCGTGCATGGACGCGCGATGACCAGCTGCGCTCCACTTGGTGGAAGCCCTTTAAGTCGGACGAGACGCGTGCTGCCAAGCTGGAGTCCGTCGTGTTGGACCCCGATCGCCGCTGGACCTTCGATACGAACCTCGCCAACAACGCCTGGTACGCCGAGAAAGACCAAGCGACACCGTGGCGACACGCCGAGCGAACGTGGGCGCATTGGACTCACGTGTTGCACTGGATCGGAGGCATCGGTGGTTGAGCACAGACACGGCACTCCGCCAGTGAATGACTGGAGTACCCTAGAACCTGAACACGCACCGCGTAGCGTGTTGCTCGATGCCTTGCGCGGCGCTGTCTCACGCCCTCCGGTGTGGGCCTCGATCGTGTTGATTCAGGCGCTGATTGCGCTGGCGCCCGCATTGATGGTGCAGGACTGGTTGCGTGATGCGCTCGGGTCTGGCTACCAAGCAGGCAGCCAGTACGCGGACCTCGATGCGCTCTTCCGCCAAGACCATCGTGCAGGCTTGAGTGCTCTCGACAGCGCTGTGAATGTGCTTGGCGCGTGGCTCGGGTTGCTGGTGATTCTCCTGGGGTGCTTTACTGCCGGTGGATGGTTGCAGGTGTACCTGCAGCGCACGGAAGGCGAATCGTTCCGGCGTTTCTGCTTTGGCGGAGCGCGCTGGTTCTGGCGTTTCGTGCGGGTTGCTGGCGTCAGCCTGGTGTGCATGGGGCTGGTCACATGGTTGGTGCGCGGCGCGGCTTGGAACCATGTCGTGCTGTCCGGTTTGCTTGGCATCCCCAGCCATGATTGGTCGAGTTTCGAGACGCTCGGCAGCGAAGCAACGGCGTGGAGGATCCGCCTGGTTCAAGATGTCGTCCACGCGCTGGGTGTGGCTTTGGTGTTGGCGTGGGGCGATTGGACGCGCACCCGCATGGCCTTGTTGGACACACACAGCGCGCTCTGGGCCAGCTTGTGCACCCTCTGGACCATGGCGCGTCATCCTTGGCGCACGTTGGGTACCTCGGCCACATTCCTTGTCGTAGAGGCGGCTCTCGTGTGGATGCTGGGCTTGCTGGCTCGCAGCCTGGACGGGGCTGTGCTGCGCACCGGTGAGTGGTGGCCTGTGGCGGTGTTGGCCTTGTTGACGCTCGCGGTCTTGGCGGTGCGCGTCATTGTGCGTGGTGCGCGCTACCACGCCGCTGTCCAGATTTCACGACAGGTGGTGACGCCTATTGCGCGTCCTGATCCTTGGAAGGACACGGTGGGTGGCCCGGGTGGGCCACGCTATCCCATCGGTGGCGACGACCACTTGGTGCAGATCTAAGTCTCGTCGAGCCTGCTAACGCAGAGTCAGCACAGGCCAGCCGCGCTCTTGTGCCGCTGCTTGCAGCACGGGATCCGGATCCACGCACACGGGATGCGACACACGCGATAGCAAGGGCAAGTCGTTATGCGAGTCGCTGTAGAACCAGACTTCGCCCGCGTGATCCAAGCCCAAGCCGCGGGCTGCCAACCACTCTTCCACGCGCGCGATCTTGCCTTCACGAAAGCAGGGTTGGCCGTGCAAGCGACCGGTGTAGCGCTCGCCGGCACGCTCTAGCCGCGTGGCGATCAGCTCGGAGATACCCAGCCCATCCGCCACGCGCCCCGACAAGAAGTCATTGGTCGCCGTCACCAAGGCCACTTCATAGCCTGCGGCACGGCGTTGCTGGACAAGCTCGATGCCGCGCGGCTTCAAGCGCGGCGCGGCGCGCGTCGTGTACCAGTCTTCGCGCCAAGCCTGCAAGGTGTGCGGCTCAAGGCGCACAAACGGATCCAAGTAGGTGGCGAGGAACTTCGCCAAGTCGAGGCGACCCAACTGATAGTCGCGGTGAAAGCCACGCGTCACTTCGGCATCACTCTCGCCGCGCTCCGCGAGGTACTCGCTCCACAAGAGGTCGCTGACGCCATCCAGCAGCGTTTCATCGAGATCGAACAGGGCTACGCGCATAGAGGCCGCAGAGGATAGCGTTACCATGGCTGCGTGCTCGACCTCATCCTTCTCGTTGTGGGGCTGCTGCAACAGCCTGCTGTTATGGAGCCGCCGGTCAAGGCCGGCTTGGGTGCCGCGTTTCACGCCGGGCGGCGCGCGGCTTTGGTGGAGGAACTGCGCAAGCAGACACCCGAAGGCAGTGTGTTGGTGCGCGGCTTGCCGGAAACGCGCGGGTACACCAAGTTTCAACAGGACAAGACCTTCTGGTACTTGAGCGGAGTCGAGAGTCCGAACGCCGCCCTCTTGGTGGATGTGAAGAGCGGCGCGAGCACGCTGTACTTGCCCAAGCGTTCCTCCGGCAAGGAGCAGTGGGATGGCGAACAATGGGATGCCTCGGACGATTGGGTGCGCACGATCACCGGCATCGCTACTGTCAAGGAAACTGGACAGCTGGATGCCGACCTCAAGGCCTCTGTTGCCCTTGCCAAGGCCATCTGGATCAGCAAAGAACCGTGGATCGATGTCGCCGGGTGTTTTGATCGTGCGCGCCCGCATGATCATGCCCAAGCTCGCGATCCGCTTGATGGTCGACCCAGCCGCGAAGATGCACTGGCTGCACGACTGCAGGAGCGTTACGGCGCGGATGTGCGCGATTGCCAAGGTGTGTTGGCTGAGTTGCGCCGCATCAAGACCCCTGAAGAGATGCTGGCCTTGCGCCGCGCCAGCACGGTCGGCGCCTTGTCGATGCTCGAAGCGATTCGTTCCTCCAAGCCCGGCGTAGGCGAATGGGAACTGGAGGCCGTCATGTCCTTTGTGCATCGCCGCGAAGGCGCAGCGGGCCCCGGCTATCACGGCATTGTCGGTTGTGGGCCGAATGCGTTGGTGTTGCACTACAGCGAAGTGCGTCGCGAAGCGCGCGCAGGCGAGATGCTGTTGCTCGACTATGCGCCCGAGTTCGACAAGTACGTCAGCGACATCACGCGCAGTTGGCCGGTGGATGGCAGATGGACGCCGCGCATGATCGAGCTCTACGACGCAGTGCTCGCGGCTCAAGAAGCAGGCATCGCCGCCGTGCGTCCGGGGCGCACCATGCGCGACATCGAGGCTGCGTGCCGCAAGGTGTTGGCCGAGCGTGGTGTGTTGGAGCTGTTGCCGCACGGCACCTGCCACTATGTAGGCATGGAGGTGCATGATGTGGGCGACGGAGCCAAGCCGTTGGAGCCTGGCGTGGTCTTCACTATCGAGCCTGGCGTCTACGAAGCGGCGACAGGGATCGGCATTCGCATCGAAGATGTGGTGCTCGTGACTGCGGATGGCTGTGAAGTCCTCTCGCACGCCGTGCCTAAAGACCGCGCCAGCCTCACCAAGCTCCAAGCGGAAGAGGGGATCTTGGATCGCTTGCCGAAGCGGCTGTACCCCGCCGAGGGCTGGCGCTAAACTGTTTGCCCTCATGGCTTCCATCAAGGAACTCCAAGCACGTGCAGCCGAACTCCAAAGCCGCTTCGAGCAGCTGAAGGAGTCTCTTTGACTACGCCAAGGCCGACCGACGCGTAGCGGAACTCGAAGCGCAGCAGAACGACTCCGACTTCTGGAACAATCCGGATCGGGCTCAAAAGACGGTCGCCGAGCTGAAGGATGTGCGCTCGATCGTCGAGCCACTGCGCGAAATTGCGCGCGGCTATGAAGACCTGGAGCTGTTGGCCGAGATGGCCGCCGAGGATCCCGCCGCGGTCGCGGAGATGGAATCCACCGTGCTGCGCATGGAGCAGCATGTCGAGCAGCTCGACTTCCGCGTCATGCTGGGCGGGTTGAATGACCGTTGCGGCGCCTATGTGCAGTTCACACCAGGCGCTGGTGGCATTGATGCCGCTGACTGGGCGGGCTTGTTGCTGCGCATGTATGTGCGCTGGGCCGAGCGCCGCGGCTACAAGGTCACCGAGGTCGAGCGTGTGCTCGATGATGATGGCGGCATCAAGTCAGCCATCATCGAGATCGAGGGTGACTACGCTTTCGGCCGTTTGAAGGCTGAAAACGGCGTGCATCGCTTGGTGCGCATCAGCCCGTTCGATGCGCAAGCCCGTCGTCAAACAGCCTTCGCCAGCGTTGATGTCACGCCGCTTCTGGATGACTCGATCAAGATCGAGATCAAGGAAAGCGACTGCGAGATCGAAACCATGCGTTCGGGTGGTGCCGGTGGCCAGAACGTAAACAAGGTCGAGACCGCGGTGCGCTTGCGGCACATCCCGTCTGGCATCGTGATTCGCAGCCAGACCCAGCGCTCGCAGTTGAAGAACAAGGAACTGGCCTTCCGCTTGTTGCAGGCCAAGTTGATGCAGCTGGAAGAAGCCAAGCGTGAGGCCGAGAATCTTGCGATCCGCGGCCAACAGGCCGAGATCAGCTTCGGCAGCCAGATCCGTTCGTATGTGATGCATCCGTACCAGATGGTGAAGGACCACCGCACGGAGCACGAAACAGGCAACATCAACGCTGTGCTGGATGGGGATCTGGACCCGTTCATCGAGGCGTACCTGCGCAGTCGCAGCGGCGCCGTCAAGAAAACCTGACATTTCGCTATGGTCAATCCGCATCCGCACTTCGACGACAAGGGCACTTTGGATTGGCAGACGCGCTACGCCGAGGCCCTGGCCGCGGCCAAAGCGCAGGGCAAGCTGGTCTTCATCGAGCTTGGCCGCTTGCAGTGCTCGCAGTGCAAGACGCTGGTCCAGAACATCGTCACGCGCCCTGACATCGCGCCGGTGCTGCAACAGCACTACATCGCCCTCGCTGCGGATGCCGACGACAGCGAAGACGAAGTCATCGACCTCGCAGGCAATCTTGACGACGCCTACATGCTGCCCTTCGTCATGTTCTGTGACGCGAACGGCGCGTTCTTGGGCGGCTCGTCAGGCCAAGTCAACCCGCTCAGTTTCGCCAACACCGTCAAAAAGCTCGCTGGACTCTCCTCATGAGCACACTGCATCCGGTACGCCGCGCTCTCGTTAGTGTTTCCGACAAAGCTGGCATCGAAGACTTCGCACGCGGTCTGGTGGCGTGTGGTGTTCAGCTCCTTTCGACCGGCGGTACCTACGCGGCTCTCAAGAAGGCCGGCGTACCGGTGACGGAAGTCAGCGAGCACACAGGCTTCCCGGAGATGATGGACGGGCGCGTCAAGACGCTGCACCCCAAGATCCACGGCGGGATTCTTGCGTTGCGCGATGATGCAGGTCATGTGGGCTCGATGAAGGAGCATGCCATCGCGGGCATCGACCTGGTGTGCGTGAACCTCTATCCGTTCGAGGCCACGATTGCGAAGGCGGGCTGCACGCGCGAGCACGCCATCGAGAACATCGACATTGGCGGGCCTTCGATGGTGCGTTCTGCGGCCAAGAACCACCGCTTTGTCGCCATCGTGACGGACCCTGCGGACTATGCCGTGGTGCTCGACGAGATGGCCCAGCACAACGGTTGTGTGACCGAAGCCACCAAGCGTCGTCTCGCGGGCAAGGCGTTTGCGTTGACCGCGCGCTATGACGCCTTGATCGCCGAGTGGATGCAGAAGGACCTTGCCACCGCGGGGCTCGCCGAATCGAAGTGGCCCGCGAGCTACGCCCTCGCCGGTCGCAAGGTGTCGGAGCTGCGCTACGGCGAGAATCCGCACCAAACAGCGGCGTTGTATGTGTTGGGTGGCCGTAACGAGCCGTCGATTGCCAGCGCGGAAGTGCTTGGTGGCAAGCAGCTCTCGTACAACAACCTTGTCGACCTTGACGCGGCCCTCGCGCTGGCCAAGGAGTTCGATGAGCCCTTTGTCGCGGTGCTCAAGCACAACAACCCTTGTGGTGCTGCGGCTGGTGGCACCATCCTCGAAGCGCTCTCTGGCGCGTGGGATGGCGACCCGGTGTCGGCCTTTGGTTCGGTGCTGGCGTTCACGCGCGTGCTCGACATGGCCTGCGCTGAGTACCTCGTGTCGGGCAATCGCTTTGTCGAGGCCATCGTGGCGCCCGGCTACGACGAGGAAGCCCTCAAGCTGCTGACCGAGAAGCCCAAGTGGGGCAAGAACGTGCGCTTGTTGGTGTGTCCGTTCCCGCAAACTGCGCGCGATGCGCGTGATGTCGAGGTCAAGAAGCTCGTTGGTGGCTTCCTGTTGCAGGACCGTGACTTGATGGCCGCTGGCGAAGGCGAGTGCAAGGTCGTGAGTAAGCGCGCGCCCGGCTCGGAAGAGCTGGCTGCGTTGCTCTTTGCGAACAAGGTCTGCAAGCATGTGAAGAGCAATGCCATCGTGCTCGCCAAGGGCACGCGCGTGCTGGGTGTCGGTGCGGGCCAGATGAGTCGCGTCGACAGCGTCCACATGGCGATCCGCAAGGCCGGTGATGCGGTCAAGGGTGCCGTGGTGGCCTCTGATGCGTTCTTCCCGTTTGCTGATGGCCCCGAGTTGGCTTTGAAGGCGGGTTGCACTGCGATCCTGCAACCCGGTGGTTCTCTGCGCGATGCAGAGACGATCGCTGCTGTCGATGCGCACCAAGCCGCCATGGTGTTCACTGGCTTGCGCCACTTCCGGCACTGATCGTGAAGCTGCTGACTGCCTGTGGTGTGGCCCTGCTGCTGGGTTGGGGCACGGCGAGTTGCCATGCGCCTTCATCAGAGGGGCGGCACGAGCACGCTGCTGTACTCCGTGCGGTAGAGCAACTCTACGCGTCCTTTTGTTTTGACGCCGGTGGTCAAGCCGATTGGACAACCATGCAGGCGCTCTGCCATCCCGAGGCGCAGTTTGTCGCCCCGTACACGCTGGGTAGCACGCCCCAAGTTGCGCGTTGGCCCCAGTTTCAAGCCGAGTTTCAAGCCTACATCGCCAGCGCACCACAGGGAGTGCACGAGCGCGTCTTGCACACGCGCATCGACCGCTATGGCACGATCGCCCAAGC
>JBILXQ010000126.1:0-7204 GCA_044378375.1 Planctomycetota bacterium | reverse complement strand
GCTCTCGCAGTGCATCCGTCCGCCGGCGGTCGGCCAAATCGTGGGCACTACGCCCAACAACAACCCGTTGTTGTGGTCGCGCCTCTTGCCGGCCTTCGGTCGCATCTCGAAGGGTCAGTCGGGCTGGTTCCGTATGGGTGCCACGAACGTGTCGCCAACGGGAACCACCGATGGCGTGGCCTTCCGCTTCGGTGGCACCAACACGACCACCGGTAAGGTGCTGCGCACGGGCACGGGCACAAACGCTACCGTCAGCCAGATTTCTGCGCTGGTGACCGGCACGCTGAACGCCCAGCCGGTGACCCCGTATGTGGCGGCTGACGGCCGCACGCTGTACCTCGATCCGAACAGCTTTGTCGGCTCGAACGACATCTACGTGCGTAACCCGTCGTTGCTGCGCTTCTTCGAACTCGAAGTCGATGGCGTCAAGCACATTGTTGCGTCGGCCAGCATCTCGGACGGCACGATTGCGGTGGTGGTGGCCGGTAGCGGTACGCCGCTGGCGGGTGCTGCGGCAGGCGACAGCTACAGTCTGCGTCCGCGCTTCTTCGAAGTGCAAACGGATGGCACGCTGAATCGTCTGCCGACGACGGCGGACATCACGATCGAGTTCCAGGCTGCACCGGCCACGATCTTGGGCACGCCGAACGAAACCGGTGCCTCGGCGTGGGTCAAGGATGTGACCCTGCTGAACAGCTTGCCTGGCAACAACGGCTTGCGCTTCGTGCGCTTCCGTGTGGCCTTCGACATCGGTGCCGACGGCACCGACTTGTCGGCCACCACGCCGATCCCGGCGTTGCAGTTCCTGCGCTTGCCGTTCCGCTTCTGATTCCAGCGGCAGACCAAATGATCTGCGGCCCGTATCGCCTTGCGGCGGTGCGGGCCGCTGCTCATTGATCCAATCCTTGGCGCGTGTTGGAGTGAGCGCCATGGGGCTGTGGTTGTTGCGTGGGTCGCGCCGCATGAGTGCTCTGGCGAGCGTAGCTGCCGTTGTGCTGAGTGCTTGCGGTCAGCCGACACCGCCTGAGCCTGAGACCCTACGCCTGCTGCAAATCCGCCCTGAAAATCCCTTGGGCGTGTACTTGGACGAGGAACTGGTGCTGCATTTTTCGGCACCTGTGGATCCCACTTCGGTCACGCATGCCTCGCTGCAAGTCGTGGATACCGCCGGTCGCGCAGCACGCGGCCGCATCGTCGTCGAAGGCGCTCAAGTGCGCTTTGAACCAGCGCCCGTGCTGAGCGCCACTCTGGTGGATGGGGGCTTTGCGCCCGCCACGGATTATGAGCTGCGCGTGTTGGGATTTCCCGCGCTGGACGGTGTGCGCTCGGTCGAAGGTGCACCGTTGTCGACCTCGGTGCGCTTGTCCTTGCGCACGGTCCAGCCGGGTGTGGATCGCCGCGCATTCCGGCCGCGATTGGAAGAGCGTCCGCGGCCTCTGCGCTTTTTTCCGGGCCCATCCGCCGATGGTCGTTGGCCTATGGGCCCGCTCGATTCGATCTACCTCGATTGCGATGCTCCGCTGGATCCATCCACGATCGTCGCGGCGAACTATGAGCTCGCCGAGGAAACCGGACGCACGATTGCGGTGCGCGCGCGCGTGTTGGAGAACGCAGCGCATGCCGCCGTGCGCGCGCGTCCCAACAAGGCGCGCCTGGTGGGCGACGCTGATGCATGGCGGCGTGAACCGCGTGCGGCCTTGCTGGAGCTGACGCCGTTGTCACCGTTGGCGCCCGGACGCTACAGCTTGCGCTTGGTGCCGCGCACGCTTGCGCCGCGCCTGAATGCGCGCCTCAGCCGTGCGCCCTTTGGCTTGCCCGTGCCGCTTGTCACGCTGGAGGCGCGCGACACGCGACCTCTGGATACCAGCGGCCGTGTGGTCTGGGATCGCGCTGTGTCCGCCGTCACCGTCACCGTGCTCGAGCGCGGTTGGGAAGGCCCGCGCAACCTTGTGGCCGAGGACTTCCTCGACACCCGTTTGCGTTCGCCTGTGGCGGTGGAGGCCGATGGCACCGCAGCTTGGCGCGGCGATGGGCGCGTGTCGGTGCGCTTTCCTGCTGCTGCCGGTGACGGTCGAGCAGGGGAGTTGGTGCTGTCGGACCGGGTCGAGACCACCGATGTCCATAGCGTGCGCTTGGTGCAGCCCGCAGGCATGACGACTCGCTTGCCTTCGCAAGCTGGCCCCGTGGTGTTGCGCACGCAGGGCAGCTTGCGAGTCGCAGGCAATCTCGTGCGCCAAGCAGGTGCAGGATCCCTGGTGGATCCCGCCCGCGTCGCGGCGCCTGACCTGACGCTGAGTCTGTCCGCATGGTTGCAGGCGTTGCAGGTGGCGCCTGCTGCGCCATCGTCGAATTGGACCGTGTTGGTCGCGGGCGGCGATCTGATTGTCGAAGGCCGCATTGCCGTGTCCACACCGCTGCTGTTGGTGGCGGGCGGCATGATTCGGATCAGCGGCGAGGTGCAAGCGGGCGGCGAGGATCAGATCCTGCGCTTGGGCGACGGCGGAGGTGCGGGTGTCATGGCTTCCGTACCCGAATGGTTGGTGCTGGATGAGCCGCTGCTGAATCCATTGCGCCAGCCTCTGACCTGGGCGGTGCGTTCAGGCCCTATTCCCCAGCGCGGCGTAGTGCGTGAGTGGTTGTGGGGCAACGCCTTCGGCAGCAGCCCCACCCCGCGCGGTTCGGGCCTCTACACGCGGCCCGGCAGTGGCGGCACATGGCGTGTGCGTTGGATCGGATTGGGGGCTGGGCAACCAGCGCGTCTGGACCCGCGTTTCGTCACCCCGCCCGGGCCGTTGCAGCTGCAAATCGAACTAACTGTGCAACCGGGTGGCGTGTGGGACCCGCCGTGGGTCGATAGGGTCGAAGCGGCCTTTGAGGAACAGCCGTGAGCTGAGGAGCAGCAGTGAGTCAAGCAGTGGTGCAAGTCGCGGATATGGTCGAGGTGCTGCCGCGCGAGGCGTGGATCGCCGTCGTGGGGCTGTTCGGCCTCTTCGTGGGCTCTTTCCTCAACGTGGTCGTGCATCGCCTGCCGAACCCGGACGAGACGGTGTCCAAGCCTGCGCGCTCGCGTTGTCCGAAGTGCCGCACGACCCTGTCCTGGAAGGAGAACATCCCGCTGCTCAGTTGGCTGGTGCAGGGCGCGAAGTGCCGGCATTGTCGCGCGTCGATCCACTGGCGCTATCCACTGATCGAGGCCTCGAATGCGCTGCTGTGGGCGAGCGCTGCTGCGCTGGCTCCCGCACCGCTGTCGTGGATCACTCTGGTGTGGTGCGTGGTCTTCTCGGGGCTCTTGGTGGCGACGGCCATCGATTTTGAACGGTTCGAGATCCCCGATGAGGTGTCGATCGGGGGCATGGTGCTGGCGCCCATCGTTTCATTCCTCTTGCCCGACTTGCACGCCATGTCGCCGGTCGTCGACTGGATGGTGGCGGAGGGCTTTGGTTTGCGCATGGCCGCGCTCTCCACCTCGCTGCTGGGGCTGGCTGCTGGTGGCGGTGTGCTGCTGGCGATTGGTTGGGTTGGGAGTCGTCTCTATGGCCGTGATGCCATGGGCTTCGGTGATGTGAAACTCCTCGCCGCGGGCGGTGGGTTGGTGGGGCCCGGCGGAGCGCTGGTGGCCTTGATCGTGGCGAGCTTGGTGGCCTCGGTGGCGGGTGTGTTGAACATGGTGCGCTTCGCGTGTTTCCTGCGTCGACGCGCGGCGCATTTGGGTCGTACGGACAGCTGGGGCTGGACTCTGCGCGTGGCGCGCGTCGCCGGTCGCTACCTGCCGTTTGGTCCTTACCTCGCGCTCGGTCTTGGAATCGTGCTCGTAGCTTGGAAGGATGTGCTCGCGCATTGGCCGTTTGTTCCGCTGTGAGGGCGGAGTGGCCGAGCGCGCAGACGCACACCATGAACTACGGGGACGCACACCTGATGAAGACTTTCAACACCGCACTCGCCGCGCTGGCACTCCTGTCCGCTGCCGCGTGCACCAGCCCGCAACAGTACAAGGCCGCACTCGAGGAGAAGGACGCGCAGATTCGTCGCTTGAACGAAGATCGCGCGCAACTCAAGGCTCAAGTGCAAACGCTGAAGTCGAGCCTCGACCAAGCCAATGGTCAGTTGGCCGAAGCTTCTGCACCGCGTGAAGCCGCTGCTCCGCAACCGGCACAGAGCTTCCCCGAGTTGGATGAAGTCGGCGTCAGCTACGGCATGCGCGATGGCAACATGGTCATCTCGGTGCCGAGCACGATCACCTTCCCCGCTGGTCAAGCCACCTTGTCGGATGAGGGCAAGAAGGCGTTGAAGAAGGTCGCCTCCACGCTGAAGAAGGAGTACCCGAGCATGAAGTACTCCATCGAAGGCCACACCGATGCGGACCCGATCAAGAAGTCGAAGTTCGGCAGCAACCGCGAGTTGTCGGTGATGCGCGCCATGGCCGTGCTGGAGTTCCTGGTCGCGGATTGCGAGATCGCCGACGGCAAGTGTGTGGTTGCTGGCCATGGTCAGTACGACCCGATCGCCGCCAACGACAAGGACGCTGGCAAGGCCAAGAACCGCCGCGTCGAGATTGTCGTTATGAAGTCTGGCAGCTGAACTAGCAAGATCCGACAAGAACAGCCCGTGCGATCGCGAGATCGCGCGGGCTGTTTGCTTTGGGAAGTTTTTTCCAGTCGGCAGAGACTGCGGTGCTGTGTGCAGTCGGCGTGGACTTCGCGCCGATAGATCCCAGCGAGGCACACGCACGCATGATCACTATGGAACAATTGCTGACGCTGCTGCTGCAGCAGCGCGGCTCCGACTTGCATATTAGCGCTGGTAGTCCGCCGCGTTTGCGCATCGATGGCGTGCTGGTGCCGGTGGAACATCCGCCCTTGTCTCCAGAGGACACGCGTCGTCTAGCTACCAGTGTGCTGAACTCCGAGCAGATTGCGCGCTTGGATCGTGATCTGGAATTGGATTGTTCGTTTGGACTCGATGGACAAGGCCGTTTCCGCGCCAATGTCTTCCATCAGCAAGGTGCTGTGGCATGTGTGTTGCGCACTATTCCGCAGCATGTGCCCACATTTGAGGACTTAGGGCTACCGCGTGATGTGTGCGAGCGCATCTGCAACTTGAACTCAGGGCTGGTGCTCGTGACCGGCGCTACAGGTTCGGGTAAGTCGACCACCTTGGCTTCGATGATCGATCACATCAACCGCACGCAAGCTGGCCACATCGTGACGATCGAAGACCCCGTCGAGTTCACGCACCGCCACAAGAACTGTGTTGTGACGCAACGCGAAGTGGGAGCGGACACGCATGGGTTCTCGCGCGCGCTGAAGAGTGTGCTGCGCCAAGACCCTGACTATGTGTTGGTGGGCGAGTTGCGCGACCACGAGACGATCGAGGCGGCGCTCACGCTGGCGGAGACGGGACACCTGACCTTCGGCACGCTCCACACCTCGGATGCGGTGCAGACGATCAACCGCATCATCGATGTGTTTCCTGCCACACAGCAGGCCCAAGTGCGCACGCAGCTGTCCTTCACCTTGGAAGCGGTCTTCTGCCAGCAGCTGCTGCCGAACCAGAATGGTCGCGGTCGTTCGCTGTCTGCGGAAGTGATGCTGGCTACTCCGGGTATCCGCGCCTTGGTGCGCGACGGCAAAGGCCACCAGATCTACTCGCACCTGCAGACGGGCGGTCGCACGGGCATGCGCACGATGAGCGCCTCTTTGGCGGATTTGGTGCGGCGCGGCAAGGTCTCGCAAGCCGTGGCCGAAACCTATGTCTCCGATCCCAGTGAGCTGCGCACGCTGGTGCGTGGAGCGGCGTGATGGCTGTGCGCGTCTCTGGCAAGATCCGTCGCGTACTCGTCGATGCGGGTGTCGTGGCCGAGGCCGACTGGTCGAGTGTCAAGGACTCTGGCGCATCGCCGTTAGAGGCATTGGTCGAACGCGGTCGCTTAGGCGAGGGCGCCTTGCTCGAAGCCTTAGGGCGTGCCTCAAGCGTGCCGCCGGTAGACCTGTCACGGGCGCAACCGGACAAGGCTGCGCTCGAAGCTCTGTCGCAAGAGACTTGTCTCGAGTTCGGTGTGCTGCCGCTGTCGAAGAACGGCGAAGTGCTGACGGTCGCGATCGGTGATCCGTTCGATGTGCTGTTGCTGGATGACTTGCGCCGTCGCTGCGGTTGCCATGTCCGCCATGTGCTGTCCCATCCGCTGGCGATCAAGCGCGCGCAAGAAAAGGCCTTTCAAACCGGCGCCAAGCAGGTGGAAAGTTTGCTTGACGAAGTCGGCGGCAAGGGCGCTGATGTAGAAGTCGCCGTAGAGGACCAGCCGGACGACATCGAAGCCTCGATCGGGGCTGGTGACGATGCCCCGGCGGTGAAGCTGGTCAATGTGATCTTGCAGACCGCGCTCAAGGGGCGCGCGAGCGACATCCATGTCGAGCCAGGCGACAAGTTCGTGCGCGTGCGCATCCGCATCGATGGTGCGATGCGCCAAATCATGACGCCGCCGCGCTCGATTCTGTCGGCCGTCATTTCACGCTTGAAGATCATGGCGCAGCTCGACATTGCCGAGCGCTTCCAGCCGCAGGACGGCAAGTTTCAAGTGCGTTGGGAGGGTCGCACGATCGACTTCCGTCTCTCGATCCTGCCGGTGGTCGGTGGCGAGAAGGCCGTCATGCGTATTCTCGACGGCGGCAACTTAGCGCTCAAGCTCGAGACGATGGGCTACGAGCCGCGCTCCTTGGAGCACATCCGTACCGCGATCAATGCGCCGTACGGAATGGTGCTCGTCACGGGACCTACTGGCTCGGGAAAGTCGACCACTTTGTACTCCTGTCTGCACGAGGTCGCGACACCGGACATCAATGTGGTCACGGTAGAGGATCCCGTCGAGTACCGCATGGACGGCATCAACCAAGTGCCGGTGAACCCCAAGCGTGGACTCACCTTCGCGGGTGCGTTGCGTTCGATCTTGCGCCAGGACCCTGATGTGATTCTGGTCGGCGAAATCCGTGACAAGGAAACGGCGGATATCGCCGTCAAAGCTGCGTTGACCGGTCACTTGGTGCTGTCGACGCTGCACACGAATGATGCTGCAGGCACCATCACGCGTTTGGTGGACATGGGCATCGACCCGTTCATGGTGTCGAGCTCGTTGCTGCTGATTGGAGCTCAACGCCTTGCCCGCAAGCTGTGTGAGGGGTGTCGCAAACCCTTGACACTGCCAAAAAAA
>JBILXQ010000125.1:0-7245 GCA_044378375.1 Planctomycetota bacterium | reverse complement strand
CCTGTAGCCTTGGCGTTGCGCAAAGGCGGTGCCAGCAAGGGGGCCACCAGTGCCTTCAGCATCTCTACACCTGAGACCGGCGTGGATTCGGTAGCTGCTTCGTGGAGCTTGCTTGGACCGTTCATGACCATCGTTCGGCCGGTGGCTGCGGTGTTGACGGCCTTTGCGTCCGGCGCGGCCGTCAACTGGCTGGTCAAGTCCGGCCTGGATCGCGAACCTGCGCAAGCGCCCGGAGCGGATTGCCCCAAGTGCGCGCCTCCGCCGGAGCCTGTCAAGGAAACTGGCAGCTGCTGCGCCAAGTCCGAGCCTGGCACTGAGGTCAAACTTGCTGCGCCGTTCAAGTTGAGTGCACCCACCAATGCGCCGCTTGTGCAAAAGACTAAGCCGGTACACGAGTCTGGTTCTGCCAAGGCACCGTCTAATCCAGTCCTTGCGGTGCTGCGGTTTGCTTATGTGGATGTCTTGGATGATGTGGCGCCGTCGCTGCTGGTCGGCCTCGTCATCGCAGGCATCTTGGGAGCATTCCTGCCGCTGGATGCTTTGGAGACGGAGTCTCTCCAAGGCTTCGGAGGTTTGCTCGCCATGTTGGTGATTGGCGTGCCGCTGTATGTGTGCGCTTCCGCGAGTACGCCGATTGCCGCGACGCTGCTGGCCAAGGGACTTTCTCCAGGCGCGGCTCTTGTGTTTCTGATGGTGGGGCCTGCGACCAACAGCGCCACGCTCGTGGTGTTGGCGCGCAACCTCGGTTGGCGCTTCGTGTTGGTCCAACTGACAGCCCTGTGCGCCTCCGCGCTGTTGTTGGGGGCACTGGTCAATCTGTGGGCCCCAGCCGGTGTGGCTGCACAAGCCGAAGCCTGCATGCATGGAGCCGTGGGTTGGTTGGAGTATGGCTCTGCAGCTGTGCTTGGTGTGCTGCTCGTCGTGAGCCTGCTGAGAACCCGAGCAGGGCTGAAGCTGCTGGATGACTTGCGAGGCTGAGGCCGGTATCAGACTCTTTTTTTGAGCCATTCGAGAAGGCTCATCGCTACGCTGTGCCGATGCTCATCGCTGACAAAACTGCTGTACAGATCCACTACACCCTGACCGACGACGCGGGCAATGTCATCGACACCTCGCGTGACGAAGGTGGCCAACCGCTGGCGTACCTGCACGGCATGGGCAACATCGTGGTTGGCCTTGAAAAGGCCTTGACCGGTCTCAAGAAGGGCGATCAGAAGAAAGTCGTGGTCACGCCCGCCGAAGGGTACGGCGAGCATGATCCGCGCGGCGTCCAAAAGGTCCCGCGCACGCAATTCCCGACCGATGTCGAGATCGAACCCGGCATGATGTTCACCGCCGAAGACGAAGATGGCGTCACGCAGGTGTACGTGCAGGAAGTCTCCGCCGATCATGTCGTGGTGGACCTGAACCACCCGATGGCCGGCAAGACGCTGCACTTTGACATCGAGATCGTGGACGTGCGGGCCGCATCGGCGACCGAGTTGCAGCACGGTCATGTGCATGGTCCCGGTGGTCACCACCACTGATGACTAGGGGCGCAGAACCTGAGCCCAATTTCGTGTGTCCGCGCTGTGCTGTGGCGAGCCCCCTGTGGCTTGACCCGGCATGGCGCAGTCACGGTGCGGCGCAGGTAGAAGAAGAATGTCCGCACTGCTTCGCCTCGGTGGCAGTGCGCTGGACGGAGCTGCCCGACGGGCGCTGGCAGTGCGTGCCCTTGACGGAAAGGGCCGCTATGGCCGAGGCTTTCGATCCAGAGGCCAGCTACTGCTGCCCTGCGTGCGGCGAGCGCGTGCAAGTGTGGATCGAGCACGAGAACGGTCCCGCACAAGAGTACGTGGAGGATTGTCCCGTGTGCTGCCGCCCGAACCTTGTGCGGGCGTGGATTGCTGCGGACGGTGAAGTGCGCGTCGACGTGCAGGCTGAGTAGCTGTCAAATACGCTTGACAACCGCGCGGCACTCGATGCCGCCGTTGTGCCATGTTGCGTAGGGCGCCGCACCCAGGCCCACTGCCCGTTCCACTTCGGGATTGCCAGAGAGCATGCAGACCGTCCAGCCGCTGCCACTGGCGCGTAGTTGCGCGCCCAATGCCTCGAGAGCCATGCGCACTTCGCGTTCGTCACCGATGCGCTCGCCCCACGGCGGATTCGCAATCATCCAGGCGTTCCAACCGCGCTTGGGCTCGTAGGCCTCGGCGCGTCCGTGCTCGAAGCGCGCGTACTTGGCGACACCCGCGGCCTCGAGATTTTCACGCGCCATTTGCAACGCTTCCTGTGAATGATCGCGTCCGATGACTTGGAGCTTGGCTGGTGCTTGGATGCGCGCTTTCAACTCGTCGCGCAAACGTTGCACAGCGCGTACGTCGTGGTCTTTCCAACGCTCGAACGCAAAGCGCTTGCGGAACAAGCCCGGTGCGATGTTGCACGCCAACATCAACGCTTCGACCAGAATGGTGCCCGAACCACAGAACGGATCGACCAACGGCGACTTGCGGTCCCAGCCGGAATAGAGCACGAGTGCCGCTGCAAAGGTCTCCGCCAGCGGGGCTTTGCCTTGGTGCACGCGCCAACCGCGCTTGTGCAAGGAATCGCCAGAGGTGTCTACGTGCACCTTGCAGCGATCCTTGTACAAGTGCACGCGCACGGGCAGTGCGGGGTCGTCCAAGTCGACGGTAGGACGACCACCGGTGCGCTCGCGGAAGCGATCACAGATGGCATCCTTCGTCAGTTGCTCCACATAGTGCGTGTGGTCCAGCGCGCTATCGGTCGAGGTTGCGTCGACGCGCAGCGTGGTGTTGGCGTCCACGAGCTTCTCCCACTCGATGGCGGCCACACCGGCGTGAAAGCTGCGCTCATCCGGTGCTTCAAAAAGCGCCACGCGCCGCAGGACGCGAATCGCCGTACGCAACTCCAGGTTGGCACGCGCGGCTTCTAGAGCCGTGCCGATGAACTGCACTCCGCCGACTTGACGTTCGAGCTTGCCGAGCTTGAGGCCCTTCATCTCCTCGTGCAGCAGCGGCTCCAGACCGCGGGCACAGGTGACAAAATGGTCGTAGCGCTCGACCGTTGGACGGGTCACGGGTGTGGCAGGCTCGGCCATAGAGGGCCATCGTAGTCCACTCGGCTGCCCAGCCGCACAGGGAACTGCTATGCGTGGAAGAAGTTTGTCGGCCGAGCGTCCGATGTAGGCTAGAAGCACCGCTCAGGTTACGCACCCATGAACTGCATGCGCCTACTCACGTTGCTGGCCTTGGTCTCGCCCATGGCTGTCGTTGCTGCACTGCCAGCGCAGACCGTACCGCCTACCACCGTTCCGGCGCCCGTGGTCGAGGCTCCGCTCTTGGGCAAGGTGGTGGTGATCGGTTCCGAGTTGTCGTTGGGGGCTGGCTGGGCGGCCGAAGTCGGCGCTACGGTCTCACTGGCGGATGTGGTCGAGCAGGGCGTCCTCGCCCCGCACCAAGCGGTGGTGCAGCACCTGGATACGTTGGCAGGTCGTGATGTGCTGGCGGATTTGGAGCGTCAAGCACGTTTGACGAAGGAGCACAAGCCGACTCTGGTGGTCGCGCTCGACAGTTTGGCTTTGGTCACCTACGACGCCGGTGAAGCTGCGCCCGAGCGGTTCGACCGGGCCTTGCGGGCCTTGAAGGGGATTGGCGCGCCCTTGGTGCTTGGCGATTTGCCTGATTGGCGCACACTGGCCACGCGCAGCGAGCGCGGTTGGTTGCAAGCCACCAAGTTGCCGAGTGTGGCCATGCAAGCAAACTTGACAGCCCGCTTGACGGCCTTCGCGGCGGACACCAAGGATGTGGTGCTCGCCCCCGTGGCGCGCTTGTGGTCACACTTGGAACGCGACGAACCGTTGCGTTTGCGCGGCAACTTGTGGGGGCGCGCGTGGTTGCCTGATCTGGCCGGCGCGGACCGGCAAATGCTGCGCTTGGATGGCGGGATTGCCCTGTGGCTCTTGGCTGCTGATGCGCTGGTCACGCAGCGGCGTGATGTGCCCGCCGCCGCTCTCGTGTGGGATGCGCGCGAACTGCGCCGGCGCGTCTACGAATCGCGGGCAAAGGAGCGCGCCGCACAAGCACAGCTTGAGTTGGATCAGCAACGCGGGCCGCAACGCCCTCCGCCTCCGCCTCCGCCGTCACCCGAAGAGCTACGGCGCCTCAAACGCGAGAAGCAAGAGCGTGATGGCAGTGGAGGCCGCGAGTAGCGCGCCGCTCACACGCCCATGATGTGATAGCCGGCATCGACATAGACGATCGAGCCGGTGATGCCACGCGACAGCGGCGAGGCGAGGAACAAGCATGTGTCGCCAACCTCGTCAGCTGTCACATTGCGGCGCAGCGGTGCCTTCTTGGCGATTTCGTCCAGAATGTCGGTGAAGCCCGACACACCCGCCGACGACAAGGTGCGGATCGGTCCCGCACTGATGCCATTGACGCGGATCCCGCGCGGCCCCAAGTCATGCGACAGATAGCGCACACTCGCCTCGAGTGCTGCCTTGGCGATGCCCATGATGTTGTAGTTGGGCACCACGCGTTCGCCACCGATGTACGACAACGTGATGATCGAACCCTGGCGGCCTTCCATCAACGGCAAGACCGCGCGTGTCATGGCCGCGAGTGAGTACGCGGACACTTCATGCGCGACCATGTAGCCTTCGCGCGAGGTGTTGAAGAAGTCGCCTTGCAGTTCTTCGCGCTTGGCGAAGGCCACGCCGTGCACCAAGCAATCGAGTCCACCGAACTCTTCCTTGACTGCTTGCGCCACCGCGTCGATCTGCGCCGGTTGCGTCACATCGCACGGCAAGACGATCGAATCCGGTAGTTCGGCGGCGAGTTCACGCACACCTTTCTCCATGCGGTCGCCCATGTAGGTCAGGGCGAGACGCATGCCGGCCTTGGAGAGAGATTGGGCACAGGCCCAAGCGATCGAACGTCGGTTCGCGACGCCGAGCACGAGGCCGGTCTTACCTTGCAGCAACTTGTCCATGCGGTGTGGTCGTGGGTGCCAAGCGGGGGGCTTGGCACACTGGTCCAATCGGTCAGAGTAGCGTGGGGGTAGGGGCTTTGTCGCGTGTGCGCGGGAACGGCGACGGCCCAGTACCGGTGACCGAAATGGGGAATAAGAGGCATCCGCCGTGGGCCTAGTCTCAGGAGTGACACGCGGGGTTCTCCTGAATAGTCGCCGTAACTAACTAACAGTGATCAGTTTTCTTAATTGCAGCTTGGAAGAGTGGTCCACACTGCGTCCCGGTTCACATTTTCCTAGTCCTCGGAATCGGCAACTCGCTTCTAGCCTGACTTTCGTGCGCGCTGGAGGCGGGGGATTCCCTCGCACGGCGTGTGCCCCACCTCTGCCCCCGCAGGAGTCTCCCTTGGTACGCAAGTCCGTTGCCCGCTCCGCTACGCCGGCTAGTGCTCCCCGCCGACAGCCCTCCGCACCGAACCTCACAATTGCGCCCCCGGCAATGGAGGCGGACGACGTGCGCTGGCGATTGCTGCTGTGCGGTGCGAGCGCGCGCGAGGTCTTAGCCAAGATCGTGCGCGAGGATCCGTTGCACTTGCGTGCGCGCATAGGCCAGCGCTTGATCGAACGAAGCCTGTTGTTGGATGCGGATCGAGTCTTGCTGCGTACCTTTGCGCATGTGGCGCATGCTGCTGCGCGCTACCAAGGTCGCCCCGAGTTGCGTGTCTGGTTGTGCGCACATGTGGATCGGGCCGTGGACGATTGTCTGCGCGAGGACGGCGCTAACCATGCGCCCAGCGAGGCGTTGCGCCTGCTCGCCACACCGCTGCGTTTGGATGCCAGTGCTGTTGCGGCCGCATGCCGGGCGTTCAATGCGCTCGAGGCTGATTGTCGTGCGGCCTTCTTCGCCTTCGTCATGAAGCGCGAGGGGGCTTTGATCGAGCCAGTGGCACCCCTTGCCCAAGCGCGCGCTGCACGCACGGCGCTCGAGCATTTGTTGGCCCCTTTGGATGGCGCGCTGGACACAGTGACTACGCAAGTGACTGCTCACAGGGGTGGTAAACGTGCACGCTGATCATTTGCCGGTACTCCGTCCGATTGTGCTCGAGGAAGTGGAGATCGCGTTGCTGCGACTGGAGCGCGAAGCCTGCGCGCTGGCGTGCGCGGAAGCTGCACGCGTGCGTTTGGTGCAGGCGTTGCAGCCAGACCTCAACTCGTATGTGCAGGACTGGCGTTTGCAAACAGCCGCGGTGCTGCAAGCGTGCCTGTTGTCTGAGTCTGAGGCACCGTGCGTGCTGCGGCGCGCTTTCGCTTCTGAATGCGGACAGTGGCCTTTGGCATCAGAGCTGGCCATTGCTGCTTGGGAGCTACAGCCCAATGAAGCGCACCATGCCCTGGTTGTGCACGCTTGTCTCGCGGAAGGCCGAACCGAGGACGCGAATGCCTGGTCACAGTCGCTAGCTCCAAGTCGCTGGCCGGCAGTGTTGTCCTCTGTCAAACAAACTGGACGCGTGGAGGTGCTCGATGGCGCTCGTGGATGATCCGGTAGCGGCCTTGTTGCCGCAGTCGTCTGCCGCGCGCCTTGACCGCGCACAGCGTTTGGTGCGTTGTTTGCAGCTGTTGGTCGACGATGCTTGTTCTGGCGATGGCGGCCGCACCAGCCTAGGTTGGGAGTCTGCGCGCAGTGAGCTGGAGCGCGCTGCGCAAGGTGACCTGCGCGCTGCCGTTGAGGTGTTGTTGCAGCGCGCGATTGCTGCCTTGGCGGGCCCTGGCACGTGGTTGGTCTTGGGCACTCCTGAAGGTGATGTGCGGCGTGCCTGGCGCGTATTGGATGATCATGCCGAGGACCATCCTTGGTTGCCTACACCCGAGGAAGCCCATGTAGAGCCGCGGCCATGGGCCTTGCGGCTGCTGGAGGCGTGGAAGCGCTGTGGTGCTGAAGAGTCCAGCCTCGTGCTGTGGCGGGCACGCATCGAGCATGCCTGTGGCGAATGGCGTGCGTCAGAGTCAAGTTTGCGTGACAGACTGCGGACGCGCTGGGACATGCAGTCGTGGAAAGCACTGCTTGCTGTGTTGTTGGAACGCGGTGCAGCTCGCGAGGCCCATCAAGTCGTCGTGGAGGGTCTGCATGCCGAGCCCGCACGTAGTCAGGACGGGGAACTTCGGCGTTTGGCTGCTTGGGCAGCCTGTGCCGTAGGTGATTGGCCTCAAGCCCGCCTCTTGGCGCTGGGCCTTGAGCCGCAGCCGTCCGCCAGCGCTGCATGGGAGCTGCGCGAGCGA
>JBILXQ010000225.1:0-4995 GCA_044378375.1 Planctomycetota bacterium | reverse complement strand
GCTCAAAGAGGAAGCGACTCTCGGCGTCGCTCCATCCGGTGAACGCGCGCGCAGCTTCTTTGATGTCCGTCTCGGTGTAGTTGCCGTCGCCCAGCGAGAACAACTCAAACAGTTCGCGCGCCCAGTTCTCGTTGGGATGGTCTTTGACGTTCTCGTTGTTGTTGAGGTAGGTCAGCATCGCGGGCGTACGCCCGATGCCGCGCACCAACACTTCGAAGCGACCGAGCGCGTTGTCGCGCAAGAACTGCACCTGCTCGATCATCTCGTGCGAGTCCCCCACCTCTTTGATGGAGCTCACGAAGTGACCATGCCAGAAGATCGTCATGCGCTCGCGCAGCGGGTCCTCGCTCGCGCGCATGCGTTCGATCCACCAATCGCCGTACATGTTGAGCGGCGAGATCAAGTCAGGCTGCATGCGCGAGTAGCCTTCGCGCCGCGCCTCGACATTGCGCAAGCGAGCTTCGGGTGACTCGAGGCCGAGCGGCAGAGTCTTCGCGCCCAAGATCTCCGGCTTGGGTGTGCGCGCCGGATCGGGGAACAAGCCCGCGATCGTGGCCTCGCGACCACGGCGCACCGCAGCCTCGACCTCGGCTTGCGTGGCGCCGAAGCCCGCGCGGTTGAGCAGGTGCTCGGCTTCACGGGCGGTCCAGGCTTGGTCCGTCCCCGCCGCCGCGACTGGGGCGGCAAGCAGGAGCACAGGCAGCCAAACGGAGAGCCAAACACTGGGACGGGGACGAGTAGTCATGGTCGTGGGGAGCTGGGGCAAGCCGTTTAGCCTCTTTCGGTTCTCCCAGCAGTTCAGTCTTAGGGGGGTCGGAAGATCTGTCAAGGAAGGCAGCTGATGGGCTGGGGATTGTCCCGGAGGCTCCCATCCGCAACCATGCGCTCTCCAGCCCATGAGCCTTTGCGCATGACCCACACTGCCCTCATCGACTGGTACGACACGCCGCGCTGGTACGACATGGTCTTCGACCCCGGCACGCCCACCGAGGCCGATTTCGTGATGCAGCTGGCGGAGCGCTATGGGCGTGGGCCGCTGCGCAGTGTGCTTGAGCCCGCGTGCGGATCCGGGCGCATGGTGGTCGAGCTGGCCCGGCGCGGGGTGCGGGTCGAGGGTTTCGACCTGAATACGCACATGCTGGCGGCGGCGCAGGCCAAGCTCGACCGGCTGGCGGCGCGCGGCCATGACCTGAACACGCGCCTGCGCGTGGCGGACATGCGCGCCGTGCCCGCGGGCCCCAAGGTCGACGCGGCGCACTGCTTGGTCTCGACCTTCAAGTACATCCTCGACGAAGAAGGCGCCCTAGCCCACCTGCGCGGCGTGGCCCAGCGCCTGAAACCGGGCGGCATCTACGTTTTGGGTGTGCACATCACCGACTACGCCCACCCCCAAGCCGCCGTGGAGCGCTGGACCACCCAACGGCGCGGGACCAAAGTCGTGTGCGTCACCCGCACCTTCCCGGCCGAACGCCGCACGCGCACCGAGGCGGTTCGGACTAGGCTGACCGTGACGCGCGGGGCCAAGACGCATCGACAGGAGACGAATTGGACCTTCCGGACGTACAGCCCGCGGCAGTTGGTGCGGTTGGTGCGGGAGAGCGGGTGCTTTGGGATTGCGGGGACGTTTGATTTTCATCATGACGCGCGGGTGGAGAGGGAGCTGGAGGATGGGAGGCAGGATGTGGTGTTGGTGCTCAAGAAGCGGGAGTGATACTGGCCCAGATGAGTGTGCACGCCAGACAGCAGCAAGCACACAAGTCATTATTTGACAGTGCCTTACAATCCAATTCACCAGCTAAAACTCACCAGGCCTAGGCCTGGGCGACCTCGGCGCCCCCTGCCCTCGCAAGAACAGCGAAGAAGACCGCACTCCGCACAAGTTTGCATTCGCCTCGTGCACAACGGTCTGGGCCAGTATCACTAAGCCCTCCACGATCGGTATCCTCTTCCCCCCATGTCACTCGTGATCTTCGAAGGGGTCAAAAAGCACTTCGGTGCCCACGAGGTGCTCGCCGGCGCCTCCTTCCGGCTCGACCCAGGCCAGAAGATCGGTCTCGTCGGCCGCAACGGGGGTGGCAAGACCACGATCCTGCGCCTCCTCATTGGCGAGGACACCCCCGACTGGGGCGAGGTCACGGTCCGCAAAGGGGCGCGGGTGCGCCATGTGGAGCAACGGCCGAAGGTGGAGGGCGGCACCACGGTGCGGGCCTTCGTCGAGTCCGGGTTGATCGAGCTGCGCACCGCGTTGCGCGAGTACGAGGCCAGTGGCGAGCGGCTGGGCACCCTTGAAGGTGAGGCCTTGGAGCGCGAACTGGAGCGCCACGACCAACTGTTGCACGAAATTGAGACCCTCGGCGGCTTTGATGGCGAGCGGCGGGTCGAAGAGGTGCTGTCGGGCATCGGTCTGCACCAGGAGTTCTGGGAGCGCGATGTGAACACGCTTTCGGGCGGCGAGCGCAGCCGCGCTTGCTTGGCAAAAGCGCTGGTCGCGGGCTCGGAGTTGTTGTTGCTCGACGAACCCACCAACCACCTCGACCTAGCGGGCATCGAATGGCTGGAAGAGTGGATCAAACTGCAAGCGGGCTCGGTGCTGATCATCAGCCACGACCGACGCCTGCTGAACAATGCTGTCGATGCGATCCTGGAGCTTGAGCGCGGTGCGCTGACCAAGTACCCCGGCAACTACGACCAGTATGTGCGCATCAAGGAAGAGCGCTACATCGCTGACCTGCGCGCGTACGAGAACCAGCAGGACCACATCAAGAAGGAAGAAGCCTTCGTGCGCCAGCACATGGGCTCGCACCGCGTCACCGAGGCGAAGGGCCGTCAAAAGAAGCTCGAAGCGTTGGTGCGGGTATCCAAGCCCTTCCACGACGTGCGCAAGCCTGTGATCAAGCCGCCCGCAGCGGAACGCGGCGGCGAGACCGTGCTCGAAGCACGCGATCTTGCCGGTGGCTATCCGGGCAAAGTGACCTTCCGCGATGCGACCTTCCGCATCGCGCGCGCCGAGCGCATTGGCATCGTAGGCCGCAACGGTGCGGGCAAGACGACGCTGATGAAGATCCTCGCGGGCCGCATGGCGCCGCTCGAAGGCGAAGTCGCTCTGGGCCACAAGGCCGCAGTGGGCTTCTATGATCAAGACACGAGCGCGCTGCGTGAAGATGGCACGCCCTACTACGAGATGCGGCGCTCGTACCCGCAGCTGGAAGATCAAGAGATCCGCGACCACCTCGCGAAGTTCCTCTTCCGCGGTGTCGAACTCGACTCGCCGATTGCGGGCTTGTCGGGCGGTGAGCGCGCGCGCTTGTGCTTGGCGAAGTTGGTGCTGGGCAAGCCGAGTTGGCTGGCGATGGACGAACCGACCAACCACTTGGATCTGGCGGCGCGCACCTCGTTGGAAGAGATGTTGTCCGCCTTCGCAGGTTCGCTGGTCGTGGTCAGTCACGACCGCGAGTTCCTCGACGGCTTGTGCAATGTGATCCTCGAGGTCGACGGTGGCCGCGTGCTGCGCCACGAAGGCAACTACACCTCTTGGCGCGCCAAGAAGCAGGCGCAATTGGACAAGCGCCGCGAAGATGCGAAGGCCGCGAAAAGCGTGCCCAAACCGCCGCCCAAGCCTGAGGTGAAGCCCGAAGTGAAGCGCGAGGTCAAGCCCGCGCCGAAGGCTGATGCACCCAAGCAAGTGCGCAACCCTATCGCCTTCGCCAAGCTGGAAGCGCGCATCATGGAGCTCGAAGGCGAGCTCTCCACGGCACGCGCTGAGCTCGAGCAGCCGGAAGCGTGGCGCGATGCCAACAAGCTCAAGGACTCGCAAATGCGCGCGGCCGAACTGGAGCAAGAGCTCGCCGACCTGAACGACAAGTGGGCCAACTGGTAACCATGCAGACCTTTCACGATCAGATTCGCGCTGCTGTGGCCGAGATCACAGGGCTTCCCGAGAGTGACATCCGCCTCGAAGAGCCGCGCGACCTGAGCCTTGGCGATGTGGCGCTGCCGTGCTTCTTGCTGGCCAAGGCGAAGAAGCAAGCGCCGCCGCAAGCCGCCGCCGAACTCGCCAACGCCTTGTCAGGCAAACTTGACAAGATGGAAGTGCGCGCCGCCGGCCCCTACGTCAACATCACCATCGAGCGCGCGCTACTGGCGCAGACCATCTTGGCCGAGATCGCCGGCAAAGGCGCAAGCTACGGCACCTCAAACACCGGCAACGGCCGCACGGTCGTCATCGACTACAGCTCGCCGAACATCGCCAAGCCCATGCACGTGGGCCACCTGCGCTCAACGATCATCGGCGCCGCGTTGGTGCACCTGCACGAAGCGCTGGGCTACAAAGTCGTGGGCATCAACCACATCGGCGACTGGGGCTCGCAGTTCGGCGGCCTGGTCGTGGCGCTGCGCAGGCGCGGCAAGACGCTGGACGAAGCCAATCCGGTGCATGGCTTGCTCGAGCTCTACCAGTGGAGCAAGCAGCAAGTAGAAGCCGATGCACAGTTCGCCGCCGAAGCGCGCGAGGCGTGGCGCGAGCTTGAATCAGGCCGCGAAGGCGAAGTGCGCGAGCTCTGGCGCTGGGTCACGCAGACCTCGCTCGCCGGCTTCGCCAAGACCTACAAACGCCTAGGAATCCAGCACGATTTGGTGCGCGGCGAGTCGTGGTATGAGCCGCTGCTCAAGGAGACGTTTGAGCGCGTCGCACAAGCCGGCGTCGTGGAAGAGTCGCAGGGCGCGCTCGTGGTCATGCTCGGCATGATCGACAAAGGCCTCAAGGAAACGCCGTGCTTGCTGCGTCAATCGGATGGCACGACGCTGTATGCCACGCGCGATTTGGCCGCGCTCTTCTCGCGTCACGCTGAGTTCGACTTTGCGCGCGCGCTGTATGTGGTCGGCGGCGAACAGAAGCTGCACTTCCGTCAGCTGAAGGCCGTGCTCAAGCGCATGGAACTCGCGTGGGAAGCACAGGTCGAGCACATTGACTTCGGTCTATTGCTGGGACCCGGTCGT
>JBILXQ010000123.1:0-7378 GCA_044378375.1 Planctomycetota bacterium | reverse complement strand
GGTGTCAGTAACGGCAAGGCCGGCTCTGGTGTCGCGCGCGACACGAGATGAGCAGCCAAGTCCAATCCACTTGACAACCATGCGCACAGCGCACCCGCGAGCCCGAAGCGCTGGGAATGATAGGTGTAGCGGTCACGATGCCACACGGCCGCAAAGTCCGTGCGTTGAGCGGTGCTGGCACCGCCTGCATGCTCGACTACTGCTGCTGGCAGATACGCGACCAAACGACCTAGTTCGCGCAAGCGCGCGCACAGCTCCACATCACTGAAGAAGAGCTGCATGGAAGGATCTACTCCACCACACAAGTCCCAATCCGCACGACGCACAAGCAGACAGGCACCCGGCGGTTGTTCGACATTGCCCATGCGCTCGTGATCGACATCCAAGGCATGCCAGCGTTTCCATTCGGCCGAGTCGCCCCACCAGCGCCGCACGAGGCGTGCATGCCAGAAGGGCGTGCTACAGCGAGGCAGATTCATCAACTCATGGCGCGTGGCACCTGTGCTGTCCACCATGCGCGGTGCTACGGCCGCATGCGCCGGATGGGCATGCAAAAAGCGCAGCATGGCGTCGAGGGAACCAGCACGCAGCTCGGTGTCACTGTTGAGCAGCAAGAGATAGGAGCCACTTGCATGGCTAGCCGCGCTCAGGACCGCACGCGTCCAGCCTTGATTCGTGGCGTGCACCAGCAGCCGCACCTGCGGAAAGCGGTCGCGAATGGCCAAGTCGGTGCCATCGGCGCCTGCATCATCGACCACGATGACCTCGTCGTCCGGCCCCAGTTGGCGTGTCACGGATTCCAGACAACGCAGGGTTCGTTCCCGCGTGCGCCAAGTAGGCACAAGGACCGAGACACGCTTCATGGCAAAGCACTCATGTGCTGCACCAAGCGCCGCATGAGTGCGCCAACTTCATGCTCGCGCTCGACAATTGCCCGCAGCTCATGGCCCATTGCGGCATAGTCCGCCGACGGCAAGTTCAAGAGAGCCTCAATCTGATGTGCCAACGAGGCGGCATCCCCAGGCACAAAGGCCATGCTGGCTGCGCGTGCACCAAGGGCCTTCAGCAGCGGCGGCACAGCCTCGTTACACGACACCACTGGCCGCTGCATGGACATCGCCTCCAGCACAACCTTGTCGATGCTGCCGGTGTGGGATGCATTGATGACCACGCTTGCCCGCTCAAAGTACGCAGGAACCTGCAGCCACGGGATGGAACCGTGCAAGGTGACATGCTGCTCCAGCTGGTGCTGGGCAATGCGTTGCAGCACCAGCTCACGGTAGGCCGTATCAGCCTCAACCAAACCAGCTCCTACGAGATCGAGGTGCAGCGGAACGCCCGCTTTCACCAACAACGCAAGTGCATCCACAATGACCAGTGGATCCTTGGAGGGCGTCAAGCGTCCTACAGACAGAATGCGTCGCGGAGCTTGAGCGGGTGCAAGAGTCGCACGGAAGTGCTGCGTGTCGATGCCATGACCTGTGACCACTTTGTTGGGCGTAGCCACGCGCAAGGATTCGTGGCTGGCTGTGAACACCAGGTCCACCTTCGCGCACGCGTCCACCAACCGCTGGTCCACACCAGCATGCGTGTACCATAAGCACACCTTGGCCTTGGCCCTGCGCGCCGGGCGCACAGCCCACGTCGCATAGCGTGGCACCATGTGCGCCAACACATGCGTGCAACCGGCAGCAAAGGCCTCGCTCATGTACTTGCGCCAACGCCACCAACGGCGCACATAACCATGGCGGCCAAGCACACGCACCTGCACATTCGCCGGGCGCTGCGACAGATCGCCGGCCTCCAAGCAAATCACCTGCACTGATTCACAGCGCGCGGCCAGCTCGCGAATCCAACCGGCAACGAAGCCCAATACGGCATCCTGCGGGTCATAGACTTGGGTGATGAAGAGCAGCTTCATGCTGACTCCTCTGCCAAGCGCTTGAGACCATCGGCATAGCCGCGCAACACGTGCGCGTACTCGAACTGTTGGGCACGCTCGACGGCGGCCAAACCGGAGCTACGCCGCAGCTCGTCGTTGTTCAGGAGCGTGCTGAGTTCCATCCTGAGGGATTCGGTGTCAAAGCCACACAGGCGACCACAGGTGCCATCCGCCAACAACGAGCTCATGACGCCCACCGGCGTGCTCACCACGGGCGTGCCGCAAGCCATGGCCTCTACGGTGAAGCGTGGGCCACCCTCGCAAGTCGAGGCACACACCACGACCTTGGCGCGGCGATAGTGCTCGGCCAACTCCGCGGGCGAAGCCACCCAATCGATGAACTCAGCAGCCACACCACGGCGCTCACAGTCGGCGCGTACCTGAGCTTGGAGCGGTCCCTTGCCGATCAGGCGCACGCGCGGTGTGCGTCCCGCCACGCGCAGGGATTGCAAAGCCGCCACGATGCGATCCAGACCTTTGTTCTCCACCATGCGGCCTACGTAGAGCACATCCACTTCGGCCGGAGTCGACACAGGGCGGAAAGTGTCCAAGTCGATGTACAGTGAGGGCAACACACGAATCATGCCTGCGGGCACGCCCCAGCTGCGCAACAACGCGGGCATCTCGTCGTGATTGACGACGCGAAACGCCTTGGCCCGTTCACAAGCCCAACGCACATAGACTTGGGCAATGGCTTTGTCGAAACGTTCTTTCAGATTCGCGGCCACAGGATGGCCGGGCACGTGGTGTAGCTCGGACAGATACGGCACGCCGCTGGCTTGGGACAACCACGCGCTGCCGATGCCGTTGTAGAACCAACCGTAGTCGTGGCTGACGATCAGATCCGCTCCGTAGGAGCTCAGGAGTCGCGCTCCTGCACGAGCAATCCAAGGTGCCATCCCCAAGCGCTGCACAGGCGCTGGGTGGAAGTGCACACGATCCCAGATGGTTGTCAAGCAAACCGGACGATCGGGCTTGGGTACAAGCACATCGATGCGTTCGAAATGACGCGAAAACTCGCGCTGCATCGCATAAAACGGACCTTGCTCGCCGACGACAACCTGACGATCTCCAGACACCATCAAGAGGCGCATGTACGCTCCTTCACGACGATACGGTAGATCTCCAACAGGCGATCGGCCAAGTGCTGGGCAGAGTGGCGTGCTTGCACGCGCAAGCGTGCCCGCTGGCCCGTAGCCGTCAGGATCTGGGGCGTGTCAAGCCATTGCGACAAGCCAAACGCGAGCTCCGTCATGTCATTCCCGAGCCAACCAGTACGCTCGTGGGCTACCACCTCAGACACACCGCCCACGTTCGTAGCCAACACGGGCTTGGCTGCTGCCGCCGCTTCGATCAAGGCGACTGGAGCCCCTTCGCTGCGTGACACCAACATCACGGCATCCAGATCAGCGAGCACCGCGGGCATATCCGTGCGCGCCCCCAACATGTGTGCTCGCGCTTGCAGCGTAGTCGACAAGGCCGCGATACGGCGCTCGAGCAACCCGCGCTGATCACCATCGCCCACCCACACCATGTGCAGCTGCGGATAGCGCTGGTGCAAGAGTTCCAACACCTCCAACGCCAACTCCGGCCGCTTGACTTCGGCCAGGCGCCCGATGATGCCAACCACCACATCACGCTCGCCGGCACCGATCAAAGGACGCAACACTGCACTGCGCCCTTGCACCGCCAACAACGGATCCAAGTCCATGCCGGGTGGCACGACGATCAAGCGGCGTTCGTCCTGCACCACACCCAAGCGCACCAAATCATCCGCCGTAGCGTGCGACACGGCCACGATGCGATCGGTGAGGGCGGCCGCGCGCGTTTCCAGCGCGATCATGGCTTTGGAAACGGGCGCGGGGAAGTACCCCTCGAGCACATGACCATGAAAGGTATGCACGCGCGCGACATGATCCAGACCCTTGAGCGCGCGCCTACCGAGCGCACCGGCCTTGCTCGCATGCGTGTGCACCACATCAGGTGCAAAGGCGCGCAGTTCCTTGCGCAGCCACATCCAAGCACGCACATCACCAGCCGGAGCCATGCCACGCACCAAGCCTGGCACGCGCACCACATCGATGCCGCGCGCACGGTACTCTTCGTACAGATCGCCTTCGCCGGCCTCACTCGTGCCGCAGTACACACGCACCGTGCAGCCCGCCTTCATCAACAGCGGATCGCTGGCCAAGCACTGGCGTGCAGGTCCGCCCAAGTTAAGCCGAGTCAGGACACGAGCGATGCGCACGCAGGCTCCTTGGTCGACAATTCCAAAGAGACCGGCCAATGACCATGGCGTGTCCATGTATCGGCCACAATCTCGGACAAGCCCATACTCGGCAATGGTGCGCCCAGTTCCCGCAAGCGCGTCAAGTCCGGCACGCGCTGGTGGACCTCGCCCATGCGCGGCAACAAATGCTCGATGTCCAACACTCGTCCCGCGCAGCGCTGCACTTCCGAGGCCATGTCCAAAACACTGGACACCGCCGCGCCGCCCAGATTGATTGCTCCACCCACTTGAATCAAGCCTTCCAACTGGCGCAACACCAACCACGCCAAACTGCGTGCCACCTCATCCACATGAGCGAAGGTGCGCACCGCCGAACCATCACCATAGATGGTCAGCGCCTGGCCTTGGCGTGCACGCTCCACGAAACGCGGCAACACCATACCTTGTCCCGCACTCTGGTTGGGGCCCACCACATTGAAGAAGCGCAACAGAGTTGCTTGGCCTTGTGTTGCTTGCGCCAAGCGTTGCTCTCCGTACAGCTTGGAGGCGGCATAGGCATGACGGCCTTGCGACTCGCTGCGCAAGCAAGCGGACTCACTCAGTGGGAGTGTTTGTTCGGCATACACCTCGCTGGTGGATGCCGCCCACACTCCCGCGCTGCGCCCTTGGTCTTCCAACACGATCGCCAAGGCGTCAAAGCCGCGCTGATTCTCGGCACGGCAGCGCTCGGGATCGGCAACCACGCAGTCCACTCCCACCACCGAAGCCAAGTGCACGATGGCATCCCATGGCTGAGCACAAGCACGCCGCCAAGTCGCCACCTCGCCAGCATCGGCAATCAGAATCTCGACACGCGGATGCTGCGGAAGTCGCGCGAGACGGCCACTGGACAAGTCATCGATGACGAGCACCGTGGCACCAGCTTGGGCCAACTCACGCACCAGCGCCGAACCAATGAAGCCAGCTCCACCACTGATCACGATGCGCGGGCTTCGTGCTGCAAGGGGCTGCATAGCATGCTTGGACGTCGAGGGCTGCTTCATCTTCCGCCCCAGATTGTAGAGGCTGCGCAGGCGCAACCTGAAGCACTCAAACCCAGAACAACGCGAGGTGGTAGGCCACGAGCAACGTGTACGCAGCCGCGGCGATCTTGAGGCCTACGCGCGCAATAGGATAGTTCTTGTGAATGGTCAGGACCAGCAGCGCCAGACCGATCACCAACCCCTTGGAGATGACGAAGGACGCCCGGCCCGAAAGCAGCATTTGCTCGGCCACGGGGTTGAACTCGACCCCGCCGTGCTGGAGGTGCACGATGGTGAAGAACGTGTCGAACAGGTTGAGCAGCGCCGTCCAGAGCACCAGCAACAGCAACCGCGGCTCATACAGGTCCACAAAGGCCCCTTGAATCTCGTGTGCACGGCGTGGGCCGCGGCGGCGCCCTCCAAAGAAGGAGTAGCGCGACAAGCGCGGCGTAGGGCGCTCCCGACGATCGGTGTTGCGACGGTCGGTGTGGGGGTCGGATTCGGGAACCACGTGTGGCTTATCGGTCGCGGCGCCCGTCAAAGTGGATACCGATCGCTTGGGAGTACACCGCCAGGGTCTCCTCGACCATGCGATCGATGGAAAAGCGTTCCCGCACCCACAACGGACCAGCCTGGGCCGCGCTTGCCCGCAGGCCTTCATCGTGGGCCACGGCGACCAAGGCCCCCGCCAGCGCCTCCGCATCCGCGGGCGGCACCAACAAGCCCATGCGGCCATGCTGCACCACCTCTGGGATAGCCGACACGGTGGTACTGACCACGGGCAGGCCCATGGTCATGGACTCGAGGAACACCAGCCCCAAGCCTTCCCATAGCGAGGCCATGGTGAAGGCATCAGCGGCGCATAAGAGCTGCGGGATGTCGCGCCGGATGCCGAGGAAGCGCACCGCGCTGCCCAGCTGCAGTTCGTTGGCCAGACGCTCGGCGCGTTGACGCCCGTCACCGAAGGGGTCATCCCCCGCCAGCCACAAGCGCAAGCGCGGTTCGCGTGCGTGGGCATCAGCAAAGGCGCGCAGCAGCACATCGTGCGCCTTTTGGGCGGCAAAGCGGGCAATGCAGATGTAGACGAAGTCGTCCGCAGCAGCACCAAGTTCGGCACGCACGCGTGTGCGGTGCACTTGGCGCTGGGCTTGCGCTGCCTCGAAGGCCGTCGTGTCCAAACCGTAGTACACGCGCACAATGCGCCGTGGGTCTACGCGTCCATGCTCGGCGACAAAGCGCCCCACATGATCCGAAAGCACAATCGTGCGCTGGGGCAAGTTGCCCAACACACCGTGCACGCGCGCAACCCAAGGGTTGAGCAGCGCGCGCTCGTCATTGTGTTTGCTGGCGATGAGCTTGGAACGCAGGCCTAGGCCCCACGCCAGTAGCGCACCTACGGCATCGGCTTTGAGCAGATGCGTGTGGATCACATCGTGTTGCCGCAGGGCCTGCACAAAGCGCCACCAACCCCGCACACCTTGCACAGCATGCACCTCAGCGCCGGCACGCTCGAAGTCCGCACGCAAGGCCCCTTCGCCTTTCATGTAGGCGACGGTGCACTGCACACCGCGGGCCGTTTGCCCGCGGACTTGTTGCAGCAAGTGCATCTCTGCACCGCCGACATCCAGTGTGGTCACAAAGTGGATGACCTTCATGCGGCCACCTGCAGGACTTGCGAGTAGAGCGCTTGGAGCCTGTCCAGCATGCGATCGACAGAGTACTCCTCCGCCACAAGGCGCTGGCCAGCGCGGCCGTAGGCCAGGCGCGTAGACTCTGGCAAGCGCAAGGCGTTGTCCAAAGTGCTGGACAGAGCATCGAGATCCGTGGAAGGTGACAGCACGCCACAGGTAGCGGCGGTCAAGATTTCACGCGCGCCGTCTACAGGCGTCGCCACCACGGGTGTGCCGCAAGCAAGCGCCTCAAGGACGACATAGGGCATCGCTTCCCAGCGTGAGGGCAGAAGCAACCAATCCACCGCCCCGTAGATGCGCGCTAGGTCGCTGCGCCAACCCAGGAAATGCACTCGTTGTGCGACACCAGCGCGTTGGGCCAAGGCGCGCAAGTCCACCTCCCACGGCCCATGCCCCACCACCAGCAGATGGGCTGCGCGCAAGGCAGGCGCGCGCAAGGCTTGGATCGCCAGATCTTGTCCCTTGGCGACATTCAACAAGCCCGCGACCAGAA
>JBILXQ010000122.1:0-7401 GCA_044378375.1 Planctomycetota bacterium | reverse complement strand
CAGCGGGATGCGGACTGGCATTCCGGCGATTCTTGTCGCCGGGACTCGGCAGGCCGAGGGCTGGCCGGATGTAGGCCTATCCACCAGTGCCCTGCTTCCGAGGGCACCTCGGCCTCCCCAATCGATCTGGGCTTAGGCGTTAGTGGCTTCTCGCGAGCGGCCCAATACACCCCAGACGCACGAGCGGCTCCCGATGGGACAAGAAACCAGTTGTTCTCACGAAGTTGCTACAGGGCGGTTGCCAACTCGTGCACAACCACCCACGCCAGTATCGTAGGATGCTCCTCCCATGGCCAAGGTCGACGTCAACACCCTCCCCGACGAAGCGCACAAGCGCCTCTTCGTGCGCCAGATGCTGGAGGACGTCCAAGCACTCGACCGCATGATCACCGAGGGCTGGATCGAAAAGGGCGTGCGCCGCATTGGCGCGGAGCAGGAGTTGTTCCTCCTCGACTCGACCCTGCAACCGGTGAACAAGGCGCTGCCGATCCTGGCGCGTTTGCCCAAAGAGTCGTTCACCACCGAGCTGGCGCAGTTCAACTTGGAAGCGAACTTGCTGCCGCGCGTGTTCGGGGGGACTTGCCTCTCGGACATGGAGGGCGAGTTGCTGCACCTGCTGGATCTGGCGCGCGATGCGGCGCGCGAAGAGAAGACGCAGTTGGTGATGTGCGGCATCTTGCCGACGTTGGACCAGTCGCACTTGGGGATCGAGTCGCTGACGCCGATCCCGCGCTACAAGGCGCTCAACGACATCTTGGTCGGCTTGCGCGGCGGCCGCTTCCAAGCGGTGATCAAGGGCCTCGATGAGCTGAACACGCACCACGACAACGTGCTGCTCGAGGCGTGCAACACGAGCTTCCAGCTCCACTGGCAAGTGTCGGCCGAAGAGTTCGCGCGCCACTACAACATCGCGCAGCTGGTCGTTGCGCCGCTGCTGGCTGCTGGCGCGAACTCGCCGGTGCTGTTGCGCCATCGCTTGTGGCACGAAACGCGCGTGGCCCTGTTCCAGCAGTCGATCGATGTGCGCACCGAACAGAAGGTGCAGCGCGGCATGCGCCAACGCGTCAGCTTTGGCGATCGCTGGGTCAAGGACTCGATCCTCGAGATTTACCGCGATGACATCGCGCGCTTCCGCGCCTTGATCACGACGGGCGAGGACCAATCGCCGCTCGAGCAGCTGGACCGCGGCGAAGTGCCGCAGCTCAAGGCACTGCGTCTGCACAACGGCACGGTCTACCGCTGGAACCGCCCGTGTTATGGCATCAGCGAAGGCAAGCCGCACTTCCGCATCGAATGCCGCGTATTGCCCGCTGGTCCGAGCGTCATCGACGAGATGGCGAATGCGGCCTTCTTCTACGGGCTGATGGCCGCGTTGCCGGAAGAGTACGGCGATGTGTCCAAGTCCATGCGTTTTGACGACGCGAAGGCCAACTTCTTTGCAGCGGCGCGCTACGGCTTGCACGCCCGCGTCAGTTGGCTAGGCGGGCGCGCGCAAGGTGTCGACACCCTGATCTTGGAGCACCTGTTGCCGCTGGCACGCAAGGGCCTGCAAGCGCGCGGCGTCGCCTCGAGCGACATCGAACGCTACCTCGGCGTGCTCCATGAGCGCGTGCAATCAGGACGCAGCGGCGCGCAGTGGGGCTTTGATTCGATCGCAGCGATGGGCGAGAAGGGGCGCGTGGTCGATCGTCATCGTTCCTTGACAGCGGCGATGATCGAGCGCCAGAAGGACAACGAGCCTGTGCATCGTTGGGACTTGGCGCCGTTGTCGACGCATGCTTCGGATCGCGATGCGTACTTGACCGTGGGGCAAGTGATGACCACGGACTTGGTCACGCTGCACGATGATGACATCGTTGACTACGCCGCCAGCATCATGGAGTGGGAACGCCTGCGCCATGTGCCGGTCGAGGATCGCGAAGGGCATCTCGTCGGCATGGTCACGCAGTTGGGCTTGATGCGCACGCTGACGCACAGCACGCAGGACGGCATCCCGCTGACCGTGGGCGAAGTGATGGAGAAGAGTCCGGTCACGGTCGCGCCCGAGGCGTCGACCATCCAAGCGATCGAGCTGATGCGCACGCACAAGCTCACCGCCCTGCCGGTGGTGCGCGACGGCAAGCTGGTCGGCCTGGTGACGGAACACGACTTCTTTGAGCTGACAGCGTCCCTGATGCTGCGCTGGTTGAAGGAAGACTGATTTAGGTACAGCCCTCAAGAAACCGCGCTCCAGACGGCCGATACTAGCCCTTACCCCCACCTGCGATGAGCCACACACTGTCCTACCGACCGCACCTGCCGCTCGAGCGGGTCATGCTGCTCGACGGGCCGCAAGGTGGTCCGTTGTGCGTGCTGACGGCCGGTGTGCATGGGAACGAGCCCGGTGGTGTGGCGGCGCTGCGCCGTGTGTTGGCGCGCTTGGATCGTTCGCGCCTGCAGGGGCGAGTCGCGCTGCTCGTCGGCAACATGGCGGGACTCGCGCGCGATGTGCGCTTTGTGAACGACGATTTGAACCGCTTGTGGCGTCCCGCGGATGTCGAGCTGGCGCGTCGCGGCGACACGCGTGGCTCGAGCGAGCGTCGCGAACAAGCGCAGTTGCTTCCGATCTTGGAGCACGAGCTCGAGCAAGCGCGTGAAGCCACGCTGCTGGATTTGCACTCGACCTCGGGAGTCGGGCCGCCGTTCACGGTGGTCGCGGGTCCGCACAGCTCAACGCAGTTTGCGCACACGCTGAAGGCACCGCTGTTGACCGGGCTCGAAGGCTTGATCAGCGGCACCTTGATCGAGTGGTTTGGTGCGCGCGGTCAACGCGCTGTGGTGTTGGAAGGCGGCCAGAATCAGGCACCCAGCACCATCGACCATCACGAAGCTGCCGCGTGGATCGCGTTGTTGGATACGGGCTGCGTGCCTGTCGACGCCGCGCCCGATCGCAGCGAGCTGGAGGCGCGCATCGTGCAGGGCGCGCAGGGTTTGCCGGCGACGGTCGAGGTGGCGTACTGCCATCACCTGCAGCCGGATGAGGACTTCGAGATGCTGCCCGGCTTTCGCAACTTTGACCCCGTAAGTGAGGGGCAGTTGTTGGCGCGCAGCGGTCCGAAGCTTGCGCGCGAGGTGCGTGCGCCTTGGACGGGCACGCTGTTGATGCCGCGCTACCAAGGCCAAGGACTGGACGGGTTTTTCCTTGGCCGTGCTGTGGGCGCGTAATTGCGCGTTACTTGCACGGATTGAGATTGCAGCTTAGCTGCGCGCTTATGTGTGCGGTGGCCGGGGTGCGTAGAAGGGGCGTGCTGCAAGCCCCGTGCTCTGCAGTGCTGTGAACCACTACCATGCACACAAGAGCAAGTCTGCATGGACCGTCCCATCGATCAGCCTGTGGTCACTATCCCGCGTGAGCAACTGCTCCAGCTCGAGCGCTCGATGACGCGTGAATGGCTGGAGACGGACGGACGCGGTGGCTATGCCTCGTCGACCGTGCTGATGTGTGCCACGCGGCGCTATCACGGCCTGTTGGTGGCCCCGCGCGAGGGCAGCGCCAAGCGTCATGTCTACTTGTCACGCTTTGACGAAGCGGTGCATGGTGCCGGGCGCAGCCTGCCCTTGTCCATGGCGCGCTACAAAGGACTCTTCGCGCCCTTGGGGCATCAGTCGATCGATACCTTCGAGCTGGTGCCATGGCCGCGGTCTGTCTGGTTGTTTGGACAACTGCGCATCGAACGCGAGCTGCTGATGGCGCGTTCGCGCCGCGCCGTGGTGGTGCGTTGGCGCGCGACGGGGATCGGCAACGATGGTCCTTTGACGCTGCGCATCAAGCCTCTGCTGCCGTTCCGCGAAGCGGATGCAACCACGGTCGAGAACATCGATCTCAATCCGCGTGTGGAGCGCATTGCACACGGCGTGACCTGCCAACCGTATGCGGGTTTGCCGACGCTGGCGTTGACGACCTCGGGAACGGCGGCCTTTGAAGCCGATCCTGTGTGGTACCGCGGCATCGAGTTCAGCACCGATGCGGCGCGCGGGTATGAGGCGCGTGAAGATCAGTTCTCGCCGGGCTGGTTTGAGTACGCCTTGCCTGACGGTCAGTGGGTCTATGCCGCAGCATCCATCGATGGGCCGGTCGAGCATGCGGACGAGCTGTTTGCGCTGGAGGCCGAACGCCGGCGTGCCAAGTGGTCATCGTCCACGCACACGGTGCGCGACACCCTGGCGCTCACGGCGGATGACTTCTTGTACCGCGATGGCAACGGGCGTTTGGGTGTCATGGCCGGTTGGCCCTGGTTCGGCGAGTGGGGCCGCGACACCTACTTGTCTTTGCCGGGCTTGACGCTGGCGCGTGGCAAGATCGAAGCCTGTGGCGAGGTGCTGGAAGGTTCGTTGCGCTACCTGCGGCGCGGGTTGCTGCCCAACATCTTCGGTTTGTCCCAGCAGGACTCGGCCTACAACAGCGTCGATGCCAGCTTGTGGTTCGTGCGCGCTGTGCGGCAATACGAGTTGGCTGGTGTGCATGTGCGCGAGATTGCGGCGCGCTTCTTGCAGGCGTTGGAGGAGATTGCCACCTGCTACAGAGGCGGCACCGATCTCGGCATTCGCGCCGACGCGTCAGGTTTGCTTGTCGCCGGCAATGGCGACTTGAATGCCACCTGGATGGACGCTGAGACCGCAGATGGTCCCGTGACGCCGCGCGATGGCTGCGCGGTCGAGATTGAGGGCTTGTGGTACTTCTTGCTCGCGTACTTGGAGTACTTGTGCCGTGCGAGCGGTGCGGAAAACGCGGCGCGTTCGTGGGGCAGCTTGCGCCGCGAGGCGGGGCACGCGTTCCTGGAGCGCTTTGTGCTGGCCGAGCCGCCGTACCTTGCCGATCGGTGGAAGGACGGCCAAGCCGATCGCGCTATGCGGCCCAACATGGTCTTGGCGGCCGCATTGGAGTGGAGTCCGCTCTCGCGCGAGCAACGCGCGGATGTGGTGGCGTGTGCGCGTGCTTCGTTGTTGGTGCCGTGCGGCTTGCGCACCTTGGCACCGCATGAAAACGGCTACCAAGGCGTGTATGCCGGCGGGCCCAAGCAGCGTGATGAGGCCTACCATCAGGGCACTGCGTGGCCGTGGTTGTTGGGCTTCTATGTAGAGGCGGCCCTCCGCGCGAATGGTCACGATGCGCGCAGCAAGAGCGAGTTGCGTGCGCTGCTCGATGGCTTTGGCGAACATTTGGACAAAGCCGGGCTGGGTCACATCTCCGAGGTGTATGACGGCGATCCGCCGCACCGCCCAGGTGGTTCCATCGCGCAAGCGTGGAGCACGGCCGAGATCTTGCGCGCCTACAAGTTGCTGGAGTCCTACCGCACATGAGGATCTCCGCGCGATGAAGGTGCTCATGCTGGGCTGGGAGTTTCCACCGCACATTTCGGGCGGATTGGGGACTGCATGCCTGGGCTTGACCCGCGGTCTGGCGCAACAAGGTGTGGAAGTCGTCTTCGTGGTGCCGCGTGCGCGCGGCGATGAAGATGCTGCGCACTTGAGTGAGATGGTGGGTGCGAACCAAGTCGAGGTGACGCCCGAGTCGGCACAGGCACAGGTGGTCGAGGAAGAATGGGATCCTGCGCTTGGCCCCGAACATGAGCAACGTGCGTGGCGCGTGCGGCGTTCGCTCGAACTGGTGGCGATTGACTCGCTACTGTTGCCGTACTTGACGCCGGAGACCTATCAAGCGCGCTTGACAGAGCATCTGGAGCAGGTGCAAGTGCTTGCGGGTCACGGCCCGCGCCGCCGCATGCGGGTCGTGCCCATGGCGCCGGTGGGGACCGCAGCCTCCATGTCTGGTCAGGCAGCGGGGCCGAAGCGGACCTTGGAGTTCAGCGGCAGCTATGGTCGCGACTTGATGAGCGAAGTTGGCCGCTATGCCACTGCCGCAGCCGAGGTCGCCTTGCAGCGCCAGCATGATGTCATCCATGCACATGATTGGATGGCGGTACCCGCGGGTTTGGCGGCCTCACGAGCCTCAGGCAAGCCTCTCGTTTTGCATGTCCATGCGTGCGAATACGACCGCAGCGGCGAGCATGTCAATCCCGCGGTGCGCGAGCTGGAGAAGCTCGGCATGGAAGGCGCGGATCGTGTGGTGTGCGTCAGCAACTACACTGCTCGTTTGGTGCGCACGCGCTATGGCATTGATCCGCGCAAGATCCGTGTGGTGCACAATGGTCTTGATCGCGCGGGAGCTGCTCCGGCTGTGCCTCACGCGCGGCGCATCCCCGAGCCGATCGTGCTGTTTCTCGGCCGCGTGACCTTCCAGAAAGGTCCAGACTACTTTTTGGAAACGGCGGCGCGTGTCGTGCAGATCGAGCCACATGTCAAGTTTGTCATGTCGGGCAGCGGTGACATGCTGCCCGCGATGATCGAGCGCGCCGCGCGTCTTGGGATCGCTCGTCAAGTACACTTTACGGGCTTCCTGCGCGGTGCCGAGGTCGAGCGCATGTACTCGATGGCCGATATCTATGTCATGCCTTCGGTATCCGAGCCCTTTGGTATCTCGCCGCTGGAGGCGATGGCGTTGGATGTACCGGTGGTCCTCTCGCGTCAGTCCGGAGTCTCTGAAGTGCTGAAAAACGCGCTCAAAGTCGACTTCTGGGATGTGCAGGAGACGGCCAATAAGATCCTTGCGTTGTTGCGCTACCCCGCGCTGTCCGCCACCTTGCGCGGCGAAGGCCGCGAGGAAGTGGCGCGCTTGGGCTGGGACCGGCCGGCCGGGTTGGTCAACGCTGTCTACCGCGAAGTTGTAGGAGCTCCCGCGTGACAGCAGTCAGCTTCTACTTTCAGGTGCACCAGCCGTTCCGCTTGCGGCGCTACACCTTCTTCGACATCGGTGAGAGCCAGGACTACTTTGACGATGCCGAGAACGCGCGCATCGTCAAGCGCGTGGCCGAGAAGTGCTACATCCCGATGAACCAACTGATGCACCAGTTGGTGACCGAGACCAAAGGCGAGTTCCGCTGCTCGTATTCGATCAGCGGTGCCGCGATCGAACAGATGAAGCTTTGGGCGCCCGAGGCGCTCGACAGCTTTGTGGCCTTGGCCGATACAGGCGCGGTGGAGTTCTTGTGCGAGACCTCGCACCACTCCTTGGCGTCCTTGGCCGATCTCGATGAGTTCCGCGCGCAAGTCGCGGCGCAGAAGCGCACGATCCGCGAGACCTTTGGTCACGAACCCGTCGTGTTCCGCAACACCGAGCTGGTGATTGATGCGCGCATCGCGCGCGCGGTGGAAGAGATGGGCTTCCGCGCGTTGCTGGGCGAAGGTGCCGATCACTTGCTGGGCTGGCGCAGCCCGCACCATGTCTACAGGCCCGAGGGTTGCGAGACGCTCAAGCTGTTGCTGCGCAGTTACTCGTTCTCGGATGACATCGCTTTCCGCTTT
>JBILXQ010000121.1:0-7410 GCA_044378375.1 Planctomycetota bacterium | reverse complement strand
ACTGATGACGCGCAGGCGAAGCTAGATAGGACTCTACCGCCGAACGACAGTGAGCCGTGAAGCCCTCATCCCCACCGGCTTCCTTCCAGCAGCGCGCCAACAGCTGCGCATGTGTGCAGTTTTGGCGCTCGAGCGCCTGCAACAGCAAGACGCGTTCTTCCTCAGTCTCAGGCGCAGGCAAGGCATAGATGCGCGCATGCACCAAGTCGCGCACCGTAGACACATACAACGGCTGCGCATCCTCTAGCTGGGCTTGTTCTAAACCTTCTGCAAACGCGTCATACACAGCAACCAGAGCCCGCGTGTCGTTCGCCGCTTGGATCACGCCTTCCATCAACACCAAGGCATACGGATTCAAGGTCACGGCCTCGCGCATCCACTGCGGAGCTTCCTTGGCGCGCACCTCGGGTGCTTGTGCATCCCACGCGCGTCGCAACACCAAGGCATCGATCAACGCAGGCAGATCATGGTTGACGGACCATGCAATCGACTGTTGGTACACCATCGGCTTACGACCACCGACATCATCGTAGTTCCAGCCTGCATGCACCGTGGTGACCTCATCACCACCGGTCGCGTATTGCTCACCTTGGCAGGCGTACAGCCCCGTCTTGGGATCGTGGGTCATCACAACCAAAGCACAATGCCCCGGCTGCCCAGCGGTCGCGGCCGGACTGCCAGCAATGCGCCAAGTACGCGCACCAATGTTGCCCATCGTGCCGCAGACACCACCATCCTTCCACATCATCTGGATCGAGCCGTAGTCATAGGCAAACGGCGCCAAGCGACGAGCCGATTGCATATCGAACTGCTGTGCGATGCCGTCGATGTACTCGCCGTAAGTGCGGAACTCACCCTGATCGCGGAGCTTGACCCAGATCTCCTCGCGCTCGCGCAAGGGTTGGTCATCAGCCACCAGCATCATGAGCAGCGGCCACGGAGCAGTGAGCGGAAAGCGCTCGCGCTTGCGTCCATTGCGCTCGGCTTCCGTCACAGCAGCACGATCATTGCGCAGGAACCATGCCATGGACTCCGCGGCGCTGGGCGCGGCATCCCGCTGAGTAGGCATGCGGCCCTTGGCCTTATACGCCGCACGGAACAGCTCATGGGCTGCTGCGATGCGCTGCCGCAGGTCTTTGTCCTCGATCGCCTGCTTGGACATCCAGTGCACCATGCGGTCACCGCAATCTACGCGCACCTCAGGATGACCTTTGGCTGCCATGTACGCGTTGAACTCAGCCTGCAATGCGGCAGAAGCGATCACATCAGCCGCCACCAGACCACGCTGCTCCTTCACCATCGTCTTCTTGGCAGCAGCGCGCGGCTTGGCAATTCCGCGTTCGTCGTATTCCAAGGGCGGCAGTTCCTGCACCGGACGCTCGACTTCGATAGGCGCGTGGTCCTCTAAGAAGTTGATGATGTGGTCATCACGATCCAAGGTGCGGCGCTTGTCCTTGGTATCGATTGGCTGGCGCGTGTCGGTAGGGATCGTCAACACCAACGGTTTGCGCGGCGTGACATCCGCCAAGTACGGGGCAATGGTCTTGTCGGCATCGTTCCAGCCGCCGGCCTCGGTGGATCGACCGGCGTAGGAGTCTTGGAGCGCAAAGGCGAGTGCCAACTGGGTGTACTCGCGGCGCACGACTTTGGTGCCTAGATCCAACTCCAACGCACGCAAGTTCAAGAGCACCGGCAGAGCATCCTTGCGACACCCGTAGACGGACTTGGCCAACAAGGGATCGCTGTCAATCCAGGCCAAGAAGTCACGCGGCAACTCGATCCCCTCGGCACGCGCAGCAGCCAACACGCGAGCGCGAGCCGAGTCTACTTGAGCGGCAACGCGTGTGTGCACCTCACCGGCAAAGGCGGGTCCAACCAGCGTCAGGACGGTGAAGACAGCGGCGATGTGCATGCCGCCAGTCTACTTCAGATCAAGTGCCCTTGCTGCGTCAACGGCGGGCGACTTGGATCTAGAGTCCACATGCGCACAAGGGTGCGTGGAGCACGCGGATCGTCGACAAAGGCTGTGCGATTGTGCGCGATGGTGCGGTTATTCACCCACAACATCTCGCCACGCTGCAGCGTGAACGAAAGCACGAAGCGCTCGTCACCCAACAACGCATCCAAGCGGTCAAATGCACTTGTCTCGGCTGGAGACAACGGCTCATCGATCAGCTGGTGCGCACGCTCGATCCAATAGCGCATGTAGCGGAAGGTCAACGCGCCATGCTGGGGATCGAAGCGGAAGACTGGAAATCGATTCGCGCGGATGCTGTCTAGGTTGCGCTCCGTACCCGGCGTGACCACATCACGCGCGTAGTCTCTGTACAGCAAGGCCAACACATCGGGCGCGACTAGCCGCAACTCTTCGTGCACAGTTACGGCACTAGTAGCGAGCGACTCACCGCCACTGGCAGCCGGCTGCAAGCACAACAAGCCGACATGATCCGGCTCGACCTCGCGAGCGCTGCTGTCGGTATGGAACGAGGTAGCCTCGCGTGTCATGGACACAGGCACAGCATTGGTTCTGTAGTCTTCGCCGCGATCCTTGACATCGAACAAGCGGCCGTAGTTGCCAAGCGCAGGCCCGGTGCCCAGCCCCGTCGCCAAGTACGCGAGTCGCAACGTCGCATCATCAAGCCCTGTGGCTCCCAGCCCAACCACACGCGCAATGCCTGCACCGCGCTGCAGCTCGGCGCGCACTCGTTCGCCCAAGCGCACGAGCGCTGGCACAGCTACCGCGCCTTGCTCGTATTCTTGTTCGGGATGCGTGCGCGTGCGTGCCCATTCAGCTAGCCGCAGTGCGTCGCGACGCTCTTCCACACCCGCCTGCAGCGTCCAGCGCAAGTCCTCATACATCCGTGCAGCGGTCCACGCATTGCGGGACAACGCGACAGGTGCAAGCGGGTGCTGGGTGCGCTGCATGAGGCTCATCTGCGGAGCTCGAACATCACATGCAGGGGTTGGTCTTTCAAAGGACCGAAGAAGCGCGGATCGAGACGCAAGTGCTCCTCCGTTGCGCGCAGCTCCGTGACCTTGGGCATCGTCGCGAATCCGGCGGCGCGCAAGCACTCAAAGTAGTCCGCGAAGGTCTTGTGCACGCAACGCACCGGCACATCCACGCCGTCGCGACGCCAGATGCGTCCTTCAAACAGCACATTGCGGCCGCTGAAGTACCCATGCGCACCACGATCAAAGTAGAACGGCTCTTCCTTGGCGCGCAGGAACGGTAGCGAAGGATGCGGCACCGTGTAGATGAAGCGACCGTCCGGCTTCAACGCACGAAACGCCGTTTGCATCACACGCTGCATCTGGTGCGTGTCGAGGTAGTTGAACAGGAACACCGCGATGGCAAGGTCGAACTGGCCTTCGCCAAGTTGCAGATCGCTGCTGGCGTCGCCCACGCGGTACTCGATGCCCAAAGGCTGCGCAGCTTCGGCTTCACGCGCCTTCTCGATCATGCCGGCCGAGATGTCATAGGCGAGCACCGAATGCGTGCCTTTCGCCGCCAAAGTGCGCGCGACGTAGCCTTCGCCGCAACCCAGATCGAGCACGCGCAGGCCCTTCAGCGGTTCGCAAGCCGCGAACACAAAGGGGCGCGCAGTGTAGTCGGACAACAGCACCGGTTCGTTGCGCGCCCAGTTGCCCGCCGCGCGGTCGTAGATAGTCGAAGTGGCCTCGCTCACGCGCGTGCCTCCTCGCCCAAGCCAAAGGCGCGTTCATGCAGGAAGTCCCAGAAGCTCGCGCGCAAGAACAAGGCCTTGCGCATGCCCCGCTCGAGACCGCGCCGGCCTTCTTCGGTGCGCGCCAAGTCCACGGCGATCTGCTTCAGCGTCTCTTGATGCGCGTCGTCGACATCCACATGTAAAGGGAAGAAGACAGTGGCCTCAGGCGGCAAGTCCACGCGCTCCAGCGCCGCCACGAAGTGCGCATAGATGAGGCTCACGACCGTCTCCGTGCCGAGCCCCAACGCACCAACCGCTTCGGCCGCAGAACCATGCGCCATCGTGTCGTAGAACAGCTCGCGCCAGCAAGTGACCTCGATACCATCAATGCCGAACTCCCCTTGCAGGCCAAGCGCTTCACGGAAGCGGCGGAACAACTCGGGATGCGGCACGCCTACGATCCACTCGCGCTTCACACCGCGCGTCTCGAGCAGCGCCAACTCCTCTTCGTGATAGTCGCCCGACTCTTCGACGAGGTTCTGCAACAACGCTTTGCGATGCGCGGCAGACTCAAGCCGCGAGATGGTCGCGGTCAGGTAGCGCGGGAAGTGCGCCGAATAGCCGTAGTAGTGACGGGCGAAATCGGTCAACGCCTGGCGCGTGTCCGGCAGGGCCCCCGAGGCCAACGCCTTCAAGTACGGATGGCGCACCGCGCGGTGACGGCACGCTTCGGATGTCAGCATCTCGACATAGTGATGAGCGGAGATGCTGTGCCTCGGCGCGGGGTCGACGGCAGCCTGAAAGGCGGTGAGGGTCTGGGACTGGGCCATGCGATGGACCATTTGCGATGTTCTAGAGGAGGTCGCCGGGCTGCGGGAATGAGCCACCCAAGATCGCGAGACCTGTGGATCCTACCGCGCAACTTCATGATTCGGTGGACCCGATCGTGGAACGGATTCCCAAAAATGAGCTGTGCGGATGGTGCTGGCGGCAGCCTAAGTCCGGCAGGACCACCTAGGTTCGGGGGCAGAATCACCGAATTTCGCAAGTCGCAGCGGCAGACTGTCAGGGGAATCGCAGAACCAACCCGGGGACATTCGCTGCCTCAAGGGTCAATTGCAGTTCGGCCCGCCCATGGAGCGGGTGCAGAGCCTCAAGCACCACAGCCTCTCCGGGGCGCACCCGAGAACAGCTCAAACGGAAATCCGCTCGGCCAGCAAGCAATCGCGGCACTTCAAGGGGCTGGCGCGGCTGCTCAGCCGAGTACAAAGCAAGAGTGCAACCTTGCACCGGCGCCCCGGCTGCGGTGAGCAACGTTCCGCTTAGCTCAACAGCACGAGTGAGCACCAGCTGCACCTCGTCACCCGTGCGCGCGGGGTACGAGGCAGTTGCAAAACCACTCTTGTGGACTTCAAGCACATGTGGTGTCGACCGCAGGAGCTCGATGCGGAATCGGCCATCGGCGGTTGTAGTCGCAGTGGGAGTCCGACCTCCCTGCTCCACAGGCGTAGCAATGACAAGGGCACCATAGAGAGGGTCGCCCGCCTCTGTCTTTACCATCCCCTGTAGCAGATGCACGGGCTGTAAAACCAATTTGACAGTACCCTTGGCACGCCTTGGCGGCAAGCTCCGTTCACCCTGTCGTCCGGATGCATGGAGCCCTCGCAAGAACAACGGCGCGCCATCGGCACGACACGAGTACACAAACTCACCCAAGTCATTGGTGATGACAACCGCGCGCTCGGCATTGACGGCATCCGACTCAGTGATCGTTACACAAGCGCTGGCCAAGGCCCGGCCCTGCTCGTCAACCACAAGTCCGTACGATGTCGCCAGTGGCTCTAAGACCACATCAGCTTGCTGCACCGCTCTATCGATCAAGACCCGCCCAACCGCATAACCAGCCTTAATGACCTCGCAACTCGTATCGGCGTCCGCAGGCACCATAACGCGGATAACGTCGCCCTCGGCAGATGCCGCACTTGTGGCGCCGTTGCAGCGGGCACTTGCGCCAGCAACGGACATCCCTTGGCTGTCACGCACCCGGATCGCGACTGAACGCATAGACTGAAGCACCAAGGACACGCTGTGCACGGGAGCAAATCCAGACGGACCACCATCAAGCGTCAAGCGGACTTCACGCCGTTGTGGCGCTTCAGGCCCACTCCACCCGTAGTGCAGCTGCAGAGGATCATCGAATGCGGGCACATCCACATGAAAGTGACCGGATGAGTCCGTTGTAGCCAACAGGCGTCCGGCACTCTCAACAAATGCGCCTTGAGCAGCACGGCCATCAGACCACGAAATGGTCCCCTCGACGGACGCTCGCAGTCGGGTACCAAGCAAACGCACCTCGCATGGCATTCCTTCCACGAGCCCGCACAGGATGGTTGCTGGCTGTGTGACAACGTCTTGTTGCGGGCTTGCAGTGCAATGCACTTCGACACTCGACCAAGTGAGACCTGTGCGAATTTCACATGCAAAGCGACCTGCATGATCTGTCTGTGTTACCAGCTTGATTGGAACTTCCGTCGAGCTGGGTCGTACATCTACCTCGATGCCCACACCTGCACATGCCGTACCTTCGATGTCTTGCACCACCCCTGTCACCAAGTGAGTCTTGAAGGGCTCGGGCGGCGCGACGTAAGCACCAAGAGGAGTACTTACGTGGGACGGAGAGCGGACCGATGAAGTTGCCGACAATGGAGCAAGACCAACATCCGATGCTGTAGTAGCTGGTCCTTCCAGTGGCAACGGCCCGACACTAAGCGAACAGCGCAAGAGCAGCATGCTGATAACTGAGAGAACTAGCAGCGCGGCCAACAAGGATCGCCGGGACCGGAGAAACGCAGTCATGTCTTCGCACGTCGCTGATGAAGCAAGAACAGGCAACCCAGGAGCATCGACACCACACCCGTGCCAGCCAGCACGAGATTGGCTAGGGGCCAACGGCTGACGCTTGAATCTTCAGGGCTTGCATCAAAGTCACTGCCGTCAAGAACAATTGACGTAGCTCCACGCTCATCGATCACTTGGATCAATGGTTGAAAGCGAGCCACTTCAGCAGGCACCACCAAGATCGAACTAGACTCCTCCAGCGGCACACGTGGCTGCAAATACTCGAAGCTACAGCTGATGCGCGCACCCGGCCCGGACCAGTACTCCAACATGCCGTGCAGGGGCAAGGGCACCGAATCCTGCATGTGGGTCTCAACAACTTCAGCATGAAATGCTGGCTTGCCATTCCTCTTCCAGAGAAGGGCCCTCGGATAACCATGCTGGTCTGCATCAATAGACACAGTTGAGCCACCGCTCTTGGTCTGAAATTCAAAGCTCAGGCCGTGATCGTGTTGCGTAGCCGATTTCAAAGTCCATTCAACCAGCACGTTGGACAGCCACTGCTCCCCAAACAGCACACAGCAATTCATGCCCCCGCTGCGAATGCTAGTGTCTACGCGCTGCACATACATGCCATCCCAGACAGAGAGAGCATCAGCGCGCGGAGTGAGGATCAGTGTATTCGTGCCGTCACTGACGGCGGCACTCGGACGAACCACGCCCTCCCATACGCTTCGCAGTTCTTGTGGCGACAGCACGAGCAAGTCATCGCGTGGTTTCGTGCCTCGATAGCGAATCCAGCGCTCGATACCGTTCAACTCGACATAGGAACCGCATGACAGCAGCGAGGGGGCCTGACGCGGCTCTGCTGGGCTTAGACCACGGTGAGAGTCCCGCTGTTCAAGGC
>JBILXQ010000120.1:0-7498 GCA_044378375.1 Planctomycetota bacterium | reverse complement strand
TGTTTGCGAAACCAGCGCGTACTGGGCCGTCCATGAAGCCAGCGTGTACTCGCGCACATCGACTCCATGGACCTTGACGGCGCCGGCCGACGGTTCGACAAAGCGCGCCACCAAGTCGATGAGCGTGCTCTTGCCGGAGCCGGACGATCCGACAAAAGCCACCGTCTCGCCTGGCCGAATACTCAGATCGACATCGCGTAGCTCGAAGCTCTCGTCATCGCCGTAGCGGAAACCCACCTTTTCAAGCGCGATACCCGTGCCCAGGCCAGTCGCTTGGCGCGCATCCGGCCTGTCGACGATGTCAGGTGTTTCGGACAACAGCTCTTCGATGCGCTCGGCTGCGCCAGCGGCTTCCTGCGCATTGGTGAGCGCCCGCACTACATCCTTGAGAGCTTGGTAGACCGCAGCCACCGACAAGAAGAAGGTCGTGACGCCCTTGGGGTCTTGGAACTGCTTGGCATCAAAGGTGAGCCAACCGACCAAGAGGATCATCAAGCCCATGCCCACATGGCTGGCAAACATGGTCCATGCCTGCGACAACGCCTGCGCACGCACCATCTTCATCGTCTGGCGCGTGTACTCACGATTCAGCTCTTGATAGCGCTCAAGCTCGCGTGCTTCGGCGGCGTACGCCTTGACCGTGCGCACACCCGTGAACATTTGCGCGAGGGCTTGCACACTTTCGCCCAGTTGTGACAACGATCGGCTGCTTCCGCGGCGCACCCTGCGCGATTGCTTCCAGAACGGAATGACCAGAATCGGCAGCATCACCATCACCACCAGCGTGGGCATCGGTGCCACGATGAAGGCCACCAGCAGCGAGGCAATCACCATCAAAGGCTCTTGCACCAAGTCCTTGATGCCGGCACTCAGCACATTCAGTGTCGTGGTGGTGTCCGACGACAAGCGCGACAACAGATCACCGAACTGTCTCCGCCCGTGATAGGCCACGGAAAGGCGCATCAAGTGAGCCGCGATCCTTTGGCGCAAGTCGACCACCAAGCGCAGTGCTAGCCAACGCGACAAGGCCAAGAAGGCGTACTGCGCCACGCTGGCCACCAAGGCCACGGCGGACAGCGCCACAGCCACGCGTACTAGGCCTCCCATGGCATCGCCACCAGAGGCCGCGTCGCCTACCAGCCAGTCGTAGCCCGCGCGCGCAGTCTCGCTCCACCAACCAGTGCTGGTGCTTGGTGTACTGCTCGTGCCAAAGCCAGGGAACAGGATGTCGATGGCTGGGTACACCAACAGCACGATCGAACGCTGGCCCAACGCGGCGATCCACCCCAACACCCCCAAGAGCGCAAAGGTCCAACCATGCGCCTTGGCGTGCGGCGCCAAGATGCGCCAGAGAGTGCGGAAGCCCATTGTGGCTGACGATTGTGAACTCTGGAGGGCGCAGCGTCCAAAGCTGGGCCACAAATGCTGCGGGCCGCAGCTCTCAACAAGCTACGGCCCGCAATGTCTACCGGCTCAAAGCAGCGGTCAGAGTCCTTGGACCTTCGCGCCCTTGACGGCTTCGCGCATGTAGGCGCCGAACGCCACGCGCAACCAATCGTCAGTCAGAAGCTCTACGTGCTTCGGCTCCGCAAGGTTCAACGGACGCGAAGGCGGCGTGCGGCGCTTGACGCGCGTCAGGTAGTACCCCAGCGGCCCCTTGAACGGGCCAGCCACCGTGTTCTCGGCCTGGTCAAAGAACACGAAGTCCGTGATCGAGAAGCCCGTGACGAACTCGCGATAGCGCGTTTCGCCCACGAACCCGATCAGGTCGTTGCGGTAGCGCGGACCAAAACGGCCCTTGTTCTTCATCGACACATCCGAGCCACGCTTGCCCTGACCTTCGGGTGAGGGCGGGTCCCAGTACTCGCTGACCTCGACGACCAGCTCATCCCAGAACTGCGCAGGATCCTTCTCTTTGCTCGGGTCGGCGGCGTAGCGCTGCTGCTGCGCCTCGATCTGCGCCTTCACTTCCGTGGCGCGCTTCTCGGCCCAAGTCCAGCCGCCGTCCTTCCACTTGAAGTTGGGGATGTCGAAGGCGCTGATCAGCATCACATCCACATCCACTTGCCCCAAGCCCATCACGCGGTTCGCGCGCTCCAAGTGATCGCGCAACACCTTGGCGATGTCACCGTTCTCTTGGCGCTTCAAGGCGTCTTGCTTGAGCACCTTGAACGACTCCATCAAGCACCAGTACTCCTGGAAGCTCTCGGCCGACGGGAACAGGTACTCCTGCGTCGCCAAGATGTCGACGGTGAAGTACGTGCCCTCCATCGTCTTCTTGAGCGCAGCAATCGCCGCTTGTTCGCCATCGCGCGACAGCAGCACACCATCGCCCGCCGTGCGCAGCGCATCGCGCACCGCGATCGTCGACACGAACCACTCCTTGGCCTCAAGGATGTCCGTCTCCGACAGTGTCGCGGCCACCTTCGGCCACACATCCGCCGTCTTGACGACCAACTCCGGCAAGCCATCGCCGTTCTTGTCGCCCGTCAGGATCAGGTCGCTCGACAAGCCATCAAACGAGGTCTTGAAGGACACCGTCGAGAAGCACGCATCGCGCACGATTTGGCGCATCATCTGCGTGTAGATCGGGTCTTCCTTGGCCAACGGCTCGCCGGTCTTCTCGGCGTACTCGCGGCGCATCTTGTAGCTCTGGAACGCGTCTTCGATCATCGCGTCGCCCGAGTCCGCGCGCACGGCTTCGACCGTGGTCACGGGCCACTCGGCCGGATCATCGGGGAAGAACACGCGATCAAACAGCAAGGTCTGGCGCAGGTTCTCGCGGTACCAATCGACCGTGCGGAAGGCGCGCGCGACTTCGGCCTCGGGGTTCAGGGTCGGGTAGCTCTTGACGAAGTCATCGATCGTCTTCTGGTACTCGTGGTTGAACTCGTCTTCAGAGATCGCCACTTGTTCGCGCACCAGCGATTGCTGCTGATCGAGCAACTTCTTGTAGGCCGCGATGACCTCTTCGGTCTGGTACAGCGCAGCTTTGGCAGCCTCGCGCTCGGTCCGCACCGCGGCTTGGCGCTCGTCCGCGCTGGCAAAAGGCGTCGCCTTTTCCTTGGCCGCAACCGCAGCCTCAGCAGCGGCATCCAAGCGGCTGGCGTACTGCGCGTCGATGTCCCGCAGCGCGTACTCCTGTGCACGGCGTGCAAGCTCATCTTCAATGATCAACGCCACGCGCTGCATCTCGACCTGCAGGCGACCAGCGCCGTAGATGAGGAAGCGCTGGAGCTCGATGTCCGGCACACGCTGGCCGTTGACGACGAGCGGCTGGCCAAAGAGGGAGGTCGTGGAGCCCGCTTCGAGTGCCGGACCAACGTCCTGAGCGTAGACCGCGGGAGCGGCCGACAGGGTTAGAGCGGCGAGGTAGGTCTGGATGCGCATGGTGAGTGGTTGTCGTTGGGCGCGTGCGGAGGGCGACGCGGGAGGCAGAGGATACGCAGTCGGAGCGCGCCCGTGAGCGGGTGTTTTTCGGCTGAAGAGGGTCGGCAAGTGGATACCGAGCTCAAAAAGCCCCTCCCGACCCCCTCCTAGTTGGGTTCCAGAAGCGCCGTTTGGGTGGCAAGTTCGCGTTTGCGACCTGCTAGAATGGTCCAAGTTCAGCGCTTTGTGCTGCCCGCCCCCTCGATCCCGAGGAGAACGGAGGCTACAGGGTGCGTAACCCGAGGAGGTACCCGCTATGGCCCGCTTGATGCTCTACGCGCCGCGCACCGTTGCCCTGGTTACGGAACTGCACCACGCCGCCCTGCCGCACGATCCCGAGGCGGTCGTCAAGATCCACCAGTCGCTGCGTCAGGGTCGAGCGCTGCCGTATGAGCACCTCCAAGTCACGGCTCAGGGCGCCATCTTTGCCAACCAGCCCGAGACCGGTGGGACGAGCTTCGCCGCGTGCTTGCCGGATCGACTCCGGTTCTGCGAAGAGCTGTCCAGCATCACGCATGACGACTTTGCGGCGCGGGTCCGCTTGGTCGCGCGTCAGGTGGCCGCCTTGCGCGACATCGGCGAGTACACCCAGCAGATCGTGACCGTCCGCACCTTGGTCAATCCGCAGGCCTACGACGATTCGCGCGAGTTCCTCAAGCACGCCGTGTACGGCTTTGATGACGAGATCGAGACGGGCTTTGGTCGCGGAGCCGCCTTGTTCGGCATGCGCCTCGTGTTCCCGCCGACCGAGGACAGCAGCGCCACGCACGCGTTGCGCATCGAGTCGTGTGCCTCGGATCCGCGCTCGTTGTACTTGGAGGATGTGGCGACCTTTGGCTCCATCGCCTACGACGGCATGATCGATGCGGTCGAGGCCAATGTGCTGGAGACCTATCGCTTCGTCACCGAGCAGACCATGCGGTTCTTGGCGACCTTCGATGTGGCTGTACCGCCGCCGGGCGAGGACACCAGCGGTGAAGGCGAGCTCGACGAGGAATAGCGGCGTTGGGCTGTTGGCGCTGGTCTTGGCGCAAAGCTTGATGAGCTGTGGCACCCGGGATGTGTCGCCGCAAGCTTTGCCCGCGGGCACGGTGCTGGCCGTCGATGAGGTCGGACTGACGGCCGAGGAGATCGATGCAGCTGCGGACATCTGGGCTCAGCTCGACCCCGCGGCCAGTGCCACGCACCTGCGTCAACTTGCCTTGACAAACACTCTCTTCCCGCTGTGTGGCGGCCGCTTGGCTGCGCCAGAGGCGCGCCTTGCCGCACGGCAAGTGATCGACGCAGCCCATGCCGCTCTGTTGGCGGGCGAGGCCCCGCGCGACATCGAGATCAGTGAAGTGGAAGGCACTTGGCAAGCACTCACACCGATCGTGTGGCGCTGGGCCCTGGAGGCACAGCCCGGCCAAGTGTCCCCCGTGTTGGAGCAGCCGGGCACTTGGGCCTTTGCGCGACTGCACTCGGTAACCCCTGCTGTCAGCGCGCGCGACGTGCGCATGAAGCTGACTGTGTATCATCGCGCGTGGCTGGACCCGACGCGCGGACTAACTACCATTGACGAGCGCTTGAGTCGTGCCACGCTGCGCAGTGCGGATGCGGCTTGGCTCGATCTGGTGCCACTGGTCTGGCAAAAGAAGCTCAACGTTCCCTAACGAAACGGCCTAACGAAACGGCTCGCCTCATGAGATCGCTGCAGATGTTGCTGTGTGTGTGCCTGTTCGTTGTGTGCGGCGCGTACGCCCAAGAGGCGCAGACGGAGAAGCTCGCTGCATGGCCCAAGCCGGCCGACAAGGACGCGTTGCTGACCGCGATCGAGAAGGTCTGTAAGGCCGGCACCGAAGAGATGGAGCGTTCGGGCCGCGAGAGCGTCACGGCGGCTGGCGCTGCGGCGGTCCCGTTGCTGTTGGATCGCTACGGCAAGGAACGCGCCGAGGACGCGCGCGACCGTTTGCAGGATGTGCTCATTGCCCAAACGGATGCGTCCATGACGCACCTCTTGGCAGCGCGTTTTGAGGACAAGAACGAGCTCGTGCGCACCTTCGCGTTGTGGCGCGTGGCGGCCTTCCCCGATGCCGAGGTCAAAGCTGCCGCTGACAAGGCCTGGGCCAAAGTGGCCAAGTTGGGCGCGAAGGCGAATGCAGACGAGCGCTATGCCGCGGCGTTGTGCTGTGCGTCGGCGGGCTCCTTGGCCGGCATGGAAGCGCTCTGGGAAGCGACCTCCGCCAAGTGGGACAAGAAGCAACGCGAGTTGCGCGCCGCCTTGAATGGCGTGCGCTGCAAGGAAGCGAGCGAGTGGGCCTTGGCGCGCATCAAGGGCGACGACCGCAAAGCCACGGTCGCAGCGCTGCGCATGCTGGCCGGATGTGGCATCAAGGACGATGCTGGCCGGATCAAGGTGTTGCTCTCGAACGAGGACAACTCCATCCGCGTCGCCACCATCAACGCGCTGCGCGGCATGGTCGATGGAGATGGCCCGCTGGAGGACATCTCGGCTTTTGAAGCGATTGAAACGGCGAAGAAGTGGGCGGGGCGTATCTGATGCGTGCATTCCTCGGTGTGGTCGTGGCGGTGTGTGTGCTGCTGGCGCCAGCGCACGCGCAGAAGAAGAAGCGCATGGACCCTGCGGAGTGCAGTTGGTGCAAGAACGATCCGGCCTTGCTGGCGGGCGCCGGCTTGGTCTCGCACGGTGGCTTTGCCTTCGGCAAGAAGGGCTCGGACACGGAGAAGGTCGAGGCGCTGCTGTCGAGCCTCGACATCGTGTGGTTGGAGAGCGAGCACTACCGCCTCGGCTTCGGTATCGGCCCGCTGCCCAAGCCCAAGCTGGAGGAGAAGAAGAAGCTGATCGCCGAGCTGACGCGCTTGAAGGGAGTGCTGCCGACGGTGGCGCCCGAGAATTTGAACTTGGATGTGTGGATGCGCGCGCACCTGTACGCGCAGCGCTTGGAGGATCTGTACAAGCGCTTTGGTGAGCTGACGGGCGTGACGGGGATGCGCTTCGCGGCGGGCATGGGCAAGACAGCCGGCGGGTACATGGGCGAGGGCCCGTACCTCGGCATGAAGGAGAAGTACGAGATCCTTGTCCTGCCGAACGAGGTGGCGCAGAAGGACTTTTTGATCGAGCACGCGGGCTTGCAAGTGACGCGCACGCAGCGTTGGCACTACACCGACCGCGGCGCGATCGCGGCCATCGTCCACATTCGCCAAGCCAAGCTGCGTGAGGATTCGGCGCTCCACGCGCACCTCGGCGCGCAGATGGCGCACAACCTGTTCGACGGGTTGAAGTCGTACAACTACGACACACCGATTTGGATTCACTCGGGGCTGGCGCACTACATGGAGCGCGAGATTGACCCGATGAACAACAGCTTCGACGCGGACGAAGGCTCGACCTTCGAAACGACCTCGAAGACGAACTGGAAGGCCGAGGTCTACAAGCTGGTGGCCTCGAACCAAGCTCCGCGCATGGCCGAGCTGGTCAGCCTGAAGAACTACGGCGAGCTAAAAATCAACGCTCACTTCGTGGTGTGGTCGATGGTCGACTACCTAGCCACCGAGAAACCCGAGGCGCTTGCCAAATTCGTGCAGGGCCTCAAATCCAACTTCAACGAGCAGGGATTGCCCACAGGGGCCAACCTGCCAGACTGGCACCGCAAGCAGTTCGGGGAGTGCTTGGGGATGAACTACAACCAGTTTGATGAGGCTTGGAGGCAGTTTGTGATGTCGAGGTATCGGGGGAATCCCAAGAAAGAGGATGGGCCGGGGCCGATTGGTCCTGGGGGCTTGCCGCTAAGACCGGGGGGCTGACCGATACTGGTCCCTTTGAGTGTGCGCGGCGAGCTAGACGATGCACATAAGCATTTACCTGACAAATAGTTAAGCCAAAGCCCGTTCGCAGGGCACGCCCTGGCAGTGGCCAAAAATCGATCGATGCACCTAAGTCGTTTCCGGGCCGACCTTGGTGGCCTCTCGGCTTTGTAAAGAGCGCACAATCAAAGGGACCAGTATCCAAAGTCCCGCGCCGCCCCCTCTCAGGCTATCCTTCTCCTCAGCCACCTCCCTCGGCCCCCAG